>NZ_VFUE01000019.1:0-124714 GCF_006441495.1 Mesorhizobium sp. B2-6-4 | reverse complement strand
AGGACATCAACAAGGGTTTCGACCTCATGCATGAGGGCAAGTCGATCAGGAGTGTCGTGGTTTACTGAGGGCGGCCCACACGCCGCGGGCCCGAGGACATCCCCGCTTGGACCGACAGGAGCCCTGTCGGCTTGAGAAGGCGGGCCACAGAAATGCCCGGACTTTTCGCTACCTCCAGCCTCCCGGCCAGGTCGGCGTGTTCCCAAAGTCCGGCGTCGACCGGCGGCGTGACCAAGGTGCACCTCGGTTACGCCGCCGGTGCTGTTTGCAGGGCTGAAGGTTGCGGGTGCGGCGGCCGGCAGCTATGTCGGACGGAAAGGTCATGACGAAAAGGCAGAGTTGATGAAAGTCGTTTCCACGTCCAAGTCGCATGGCGGCGTCCAGGGTGTTTATTCGCACGCTTCAGAGGTCTGCGCCTGCGACATGACCTTTGCCGTCTTCGTGCCGCCGCAGGTCAACGATGGGCCGGTGCCGGTGCTGTGGTATCTTTCGGGTCTCACCTGCACCCATGCCAATGTCATGGACAAGGGCGAGTACCGGCGCCTGGCGGCCGAGCTTGGCCTCATCGTGGTCTGCCCCGACACCAGCCCGCGCGGTGCCGATGTGCCGGACGAGAAGGATAATTGGCAGTTCGGCTGCGGCGCCGGTTTCTATGTCGATGCGACGCAGCAGCCTTACGCCAGGAACTACCGTATGTATTCCTACGTCCTCGACGAGCTGCCGGGATTGATCGCCGCGAACTTCCCTGCCGACACGGCGCGCCAGGGCATATCGGGTCATTCGATGGGCGGACACGGCGCGTTGACGATCGCGCTGAAGAACCCCGACCGCTTCAGGAGTTGCTCGGCCTTCGCGCCGATCGTTCAGCCGACGACCGCTGGCTGGTCGCGGCCTGCGCTCGAGAAATATCTCGGCGCCGACGACAGGGACTGGCGCGCCTATGACGCCACGCTGCTTATCGAGGACGGCCGCCGTTTTGGCGAGTTCCTGGTTGACCAGGGCACGGCCGATGGGTTCCTTGACGAAGGCCTCCGTCCGTGGCTGCTGGATGAAGCCTGCAAGAAGGCCGGCATCGACCTCACCTTGCGCATGCAGGAAGGCTACGATCATTCCTACAACTTCATCTCGACCTTCATGGACGATCACCTGAAGTGGCACGCCGCGCGGCTAGGCTGAAGAACCGCCGGGCATTATCAGCGGTAGGACCTGTGCATCGGCGAAGGCGACATAGCCATGGCGCAGGCGGCGCACGGGTCCGCGCCCGATATCGCCGGCAAGGGTATCGTCAATCCCTACGATGATCGAATCCACCCGCATGCTGCTGCAATGGCTTGGCCACAACCGCGGCGCCATCGTCGCTGCCATCGAGAAGGAAACTGAAAATGTCCTCGCATAGGATCGCTGTCATCGGTGGTGACGGTATCGGGCCGGAGGTCGTCGAGGCCGGCGTGAAGGTTCTGGAAGCCCTGACCGCTGTCGAGCCGGGTTTGGCCTTCGACTTCAAGCGCTTCGACTGGGGCTCCGATTATTACCGCCGCAACGGCCGCATGATGCCGCCGGACGGCCTCGGGCAACTGGAGGGTTTCGATGCGATCTATTTCGGCTCGGTCGGCGATCCGGACCTTCCCGACGACATCACCCTCTGGGGCCTGCGCCTGGCCATCTGCCAGGGGTTCGACCAATACGCCAACGTGCGGCCGACGCGCCTCTTGCCCGGGCTGACCGGCCCGTTGCGGCCCGATCTCGGCAAGCAGATTGACTGGGTGATCGTGCGCGAAAACAGCGAAGGCGAATATGCCGGCGTCGGTGGTCGCGCCCATCGCGGACTGCCTATCGAGGTCGGCATGGATGTCGCCGTCTTTACCCGCGCCGGGATAGAACGCATCGCACGTTTCGCCTGCGAGCTTGCGCTGTCGCGCCCCCGCAAGCTTCTGACGGTTGTCACCAAGTCGAATGCGCAGCGTCATGGCATGGTGCTGTGGGACGAAGTCGTGCGCGGCCTGCTTCGCGACTACCCCGGTCTCACCGTCGACTGGATGCTGGTGGACGCCATGACCCAGCGCATGGTCAACAAGCCCGGCAGCATCGACACGGTTTTGGCGACCAATTTGCATGCCGACATCCTCTCCGACCTGGCCGCCGCGCTGGGCGGATCGCTCGGCATAGGCTCGACGTCGAACATCGATCCCTCGCGCAGCCGGCCGTCCATGTTCGAACCCATCCATGGTTCGGCCTTCGACATCACCGGCAAGGGCGTCGCCAATCCGCTCGGATCGTTCTGGACGGCGAGCCTGATGCTTGAGCATCTCGGCGAGCAGGCCGCCGCGCGGCGCCTCATGGTTGCGATCGAGCTTGTCACGGACCGGGCGGAATATCTCAGCCCCGATCTCGGCGGCACCGCGAGCACCGCCGAGGTTACCGCCGCGGTGATCGCGGCCCTTCTCGCCAATTAGCGCGGCACGAGCAGGCAAGCACGTCACCGAGGGCGGTGGCCTCAGGGAGTTCGCGCGCCTTCGGCGTCCGTCCCCCGATATTTCACATGCTCTATGAACGCGCGCAGCTTGGGCAGGACCTGGCGTCTGTCGGGATAATACAGAAAAACGCCCGGCGTCGTGACGGCGAAGGGCGTGAGCAACGCTTGCAACCGGCCATCGGCAATCGGGGCTTCGGTGAGAGGGCCGGGCACCTGTGCAAGTCCGACACCTTGGATCGCCGCGCCAAGCAGTGTCGGGTAATCATGCGCGACCAGCGGCCCGGAGACGATTGCCTCGACGGTCTTGTTGCCGTCGATGAAGGGCCAGGGCGCGATCGATCCGTTGGAGCGGCGCATGCGCAGGCAGGCATGGCCGCGCAGATCGTCGAGGCGCTCCGGCCGTTTCTGCCGGCGCAGATAGCCAGGGCTGCCGACGACCACGAGCGGGAACGGCGGCGTCAGCCGAACCGCGACCATGTCGGCGGCGATGAACTGGCCGAGCCGGATGCCGGCGTCGAACCCCTCGGCCGCCAGGTCGACCAGCTCACCGCTTGCGGCGATCTCCACCTCTACTTCGGGATAGGCCTGGCAAAAGGATGCCACCAGCGGCTCCAGCAGGATCGGCACCACGGCGCGCGGCACAGAGAGGCGCAACAGCCCGGTCGGCCGCTGCCCAAGTTCACGTGCGACTTCGCTTGCGGCGACCAGTTCCTCGAAAGCGGGCTTTGCGCGCGAAAGGAACCGTTCGCCGGCTTCGGTCAGGCCGACGCTGCGCGTCGTGCGCATGAAGAGCGCCGCACCGACGCGCACCTCGAGCGCGCGCACCGCCTGGCTGATCGCCGATGGCGTGACGCCGAGCTCCGCGGCCGCTTTTCGGAAGCTGCGGTGTTGCGCGACGCCGAGGAACGCCTCCACGCCGTCGAGCGCACCTTTCCGGATTGTGAAGTTCTGCTTCATGCCCCGTCAACATTATCGCGAATAGTCGACCGCTGGAAGCGGGCGTAAATTGCGCCTTACATCTCTTGGGAGGCCATATGTCGCCTGCAACCATTTTCCTGTTACATCTCGCTCTAGGCTACGTGCCTTGGCTGCTCTGCGTCGGCGTGTATGTCTTGCCCCGGCTCAGATCCGTCAACCTGGTCGAGGCGCAACGTGCCATCGCCACGCTGCACAGCTTCCGCTTCTTCGGGCTTGTCTTCATCGTTCCAGGCGTCGTCGGGCGCGATTTGCCGGCTGATTTCGCCACCTTCGCCGCCTATGGCGACTTCGCAACTGGAGTGTTGGCCATGCTGGCGCTTTTGACGACGAGGATACGTCCGCTGTTCTGGTTGTCCGTCGTCGCGTTCAATCTCGTGGGGACGATCGATATCGCCGTCGACTACTATCACGGCAGCCAAGCCGGTCTTCCTGAGCTGGCGGGGCAGTTGGGCGCTGCATACGCGATCCCCGTAATCTATGTCCCACTGCTGATGATCACGCACGCCGTCGCGTTCTACCTGATGGCGCGCCCCCAGTTCCAGGCAGCTCGAGTCTTCGCAGGCGACGCGGCCGCATCTCCGTGAGGCAGCAAGTGCCGGTGTACCGGCTCGCCGCGGCGCAGACGCTTCGCGGCGCGCGGGTATTCGACTAGTAGGTCGTGCGCCCGCCCGACAGGTCGAAGGTCGAGGCGGTGGTGAAGCTGTTTTCCTTTGAGACGAGCCAGGCGACCATGGCGGCGGCCTCGTCGACCTCCAGCAGACGGCCGCGTGGAATGCGCGAGCGCATGTATTCGATGTGCTCGGGCGTGAGCTGTTCGAGGATTCGAGTCTGCGCGGTGGCCGGCGAGATGCAGTTGACCGCAATGTCATACTGCGCGAGCTCCTTGCCGAGCGACTTGGTCATGCCGATGACCGCCGCCTTCGAAGCGGAATAGGCGGCGGCGTTGGGATTGCCTTCCTTGCCAGCGACGGAAGCGATGTTGACGATCCGCCCGTAATTGCGCGCCTTCATCCCGGGCACCACGGCGCGGTTGACGTAGAAGGTGCCGTTGACGTTGATGTCGATGATCTTCTTCCACGTCTCTATGTCGTAGCTGTCGAGCGGGGCGGCGGGACCGGCAATGCCGGCAGAATTGACCAGGATGGAGATTTTGCCGGCGCTCTCCTCGGTTTTTGCCCGCGCGGCGTCCACCGTCTCCCAATCCGCAATGTCGACGACCAGGGTCGTGGCGGCCTTGCCAAGGTCGCGCTTGGCCGCTTCGAGGCGCGCCTCGTCGACGTCCCATAAGGTGACCGTCGCGCCGGAGGCGACGAAACGTTTGGCCATCGCGAAGCCGAGGCCTTGCGCGCCTCCGGTGACCACGGCGTGTTGGCCGTCTAGATCGATCCTGTTCATGCCGAGCGTTCTTTCTGGTTGAGTGAATTGAGGTTGCCCGTTGCGGGCGGGCGATGTCGCTACATGGTAGCGCCGAGGTTCCAGGGCACGAACTCATTGTCGCCGTAGCCCAGCGATTCCGATTTGGTACGCGCGCCCGATGCCACGCGCAGGATCTCTGCGAAGATCTCCTGGCCTTTGTCGTCCAGCGTGACGCCGTCGAGGATGTCCCCGCAATTGATGTCCATGTCCTCGCGCATCTGCTCGAAAATGAAGGAATTGGAGGCAAGCTTGATCGAGGGCGTCGGCTTGCAGCCGAAGGCCGAACCGCGCCCGGTGGTGAAGCACAATATGTTCGCGCCGCCGGCGACCTGGCCGGTTGCCGAAACCGGATCGTAGCCGGGCGTGTCCATGAAGACGAGGCCGCGTTCGTTGATCGGTTCGGCATATTCCAGCACCGCGCGCAGATTGGTCGTCCCGCCCTTGGCGGACGCGCCGAGCGACTTCTCCAGGATCGTCGTCAACCCGCCGAGCTTGTTGCCGGGAGACGGGTTGTTGTTCATCTCCATGTCGTGCTTGGCTGTGTAGTCCTCCCACCAGCGGATACGCTCGATCAGCTTCTCGCCGACCGCGCGGTTTTCCGCACGCATGGTGAGCAGATGTTCGGCGCCGTAGATCTCCGGCGTCTCGGACAGCACCGCCGTGCCGCCTTGCGCGACAAGCAGGTCCACGGCGGCGCCAAGCGCCGGATTGGCGCTGATGCCGGAATAGCCGTCCGACCCGCCGCATTGCAGCGCGAGCACCAGTTCGGAGGCCGGTTGTGGCGTCCTTTGCGCGGCGTTGACCATGGGCAGCATATCGACGATCGCCTTGACCCCGGCCTCGACCGTCTTGCGTGTGCCGCCAGTCTCCTGGATCGTCATCGTGCGGAAGGTCGTGCTCTCCTCGATATTGTAGGACTGCATCCAGCGCGGAATCTGGAACGCCTCGCAGCCGAGCCCAACCATCAGCACGCCGCCGACATTGGGGTTCGTGGCAAAACCCCACTGCGTGCGCTTCAAGAGGTCGTAAGCGAGGCCTTTGGTGCCGATGCCGCAGCCAGTGCCATGGACGAGTGAGATCACGCCGTCGACATTGGGATAGTCGCGCAGGATGCCGCAGCGGTTGACCTCTTCTACGATGAAGCGGGCGACGCTGGCCGAACAATTTACCGAGGTCAGGACAGCGATGAAGTTGCGCGTCCCGACCTTGCCGCTCGGCCTGCGGTAACCCATGAAGCTCGCGCGCTCGGCTTCAGGGACGACAGGCGTTTGCCTGGCGTTGGTGCCGAACAGATAGTCGCGTTCGAAATTGCGCAGATATACATTGTGCTCGTGAACCCAATCGCCGGCGGCGATCGGTCCGCGGGCGAATCCGATGGTCTGCCCATATTTCACGACCGGCTCGTCCGAAGCGATGTCGCGGATCGCCATCTTGTGGCCGCGCGGTATGCGCGCCTTCGCGGGGATGTCGCCTGCCTTGTCGCCGATCATCAACGGATCGATCGCCAGAAGGATGTTGTCGGCATGCGAAAGCTGGATGAACCGCGCCATTACAAACTCTGAAAAAGCCCCCGTCGGCACAATGCCGCCGAATGGATCGGAATACTAATATAATAGATTGTCAACGGTCAAGCTGCGAACACGGCTCACCAGGCATCGGCAAGCCGGTCGGATGCCAGGTTCGGGACCTCAAACCTGCGCCGCCCGTCTCAGCGCTCAGTCGAGGTCGTCAGTCGAGAAGCTCGGCGGCGACTTCGAGCGTGTTGCGAAATGACGTCTCGAGGTGATGCTCCATTGCCTGTGCGGCGCCCTCGGCGTCGTGACGCTTCAGCGCGTCCAGAATGGCCTCGTGCTGCTCGATCGTCTGCTCGCCATAGCCGGGCTTCGGAATGGCGAGATAGCGGCCGCGATCCATCTGCGCCTTTGAGATGTCGACGGCGCGCCAGATCATCGGCAAGCCGCATATTTCAGCAATGGTGCGGTGAAAGACGTCGTCGAGCTGAATCGCTGTGGCGTACCTGCCGCGCGCAATGGCGAGCTTATGCGCTGCCATGTTGTCTTCCAGCAATTCACTGGCAGCCGGCGTCAGCTTGGCGGCGGCGCGCCTGGCGCTCTCCATTTCCAATGCGCGCCGGATGACATAGGCTTCCTCGAGGTCGGCCCGGCTGATGGGAGCAACGTAGGTGCCGGTCTGCGCCAGGATCTTGACGAGCCCTTCGTCGCTGATGCGTTTGACCGCTTCGCGCACGGGCGTGCGCGAGACGCCCAGCGCTTCGGCAATTGCGATCTCATTGATGACCTCACCCGGTTTCAGCCGTCCGACGACGATCATGTTGCGGATCTTGTTGTAGATCTGGTCGCGCAGTGGGAGGGCTCGATTGAGGGTCGAAGGATCTAGATCCATGGAAAATCCCATCGTTCGTCCACCTGAAATGGCAAAATTATTCGAATGTCAAACGGAATGCACCTGCATGCGACGCGGGGCTCGTTGCGATCCGACGCCAGCGACGGGAGCGGTCAGATCCAGCTTGCCAGAACTATTATATTAGTGCAATAGTGCCGGCCGTTGCGTGATTTTCAGCCTATGGTGAAGTGCCTGGTGCGGATGCGCTGAAAGGGGCCTTCGGGCCGGCTCAAGGTGGGCCGAACCGTGCCCGGAAGTGCATTATACTAACATAACGCTGCCCCGCATGCTACCAGGGAGGACCAAGCCTAGATGAGTGCCGCCGCCGATTGTGCCCTGGACATGAGAGGCATCTCCAAGACTTTTCCCGGCGTGAAGGCCCTGTCGAACGTCAATTTCGCCGTCCGGTTCGGCACCGTCCATGCGGTCGTTGGCGAGAATGGCGCCGGCAAGTCGACGCTGATGAAGGTGCTCAACGGATCCTACGCTCCGACCGCCGGCACGATCCTCGTCGGCGGCGCCGAAGTGCGCATGCGGCGTCCCGCCGACGCCCAGGCGCTCGGCATCCGCATGGTGCACCAGGAGATCAATCTTGTTCCCGACCTGACCGTCGCGGAGAACGTCTATCTCGGCCGCATGCCCGGCAAATGGAGCTGGCTGCACAAGGGCGAAATGGTCAGGAAGGCCGCCGCCGTCCTCGACGAGCTGGGCGCGGCCATCAACCCGCGCGCGCGGCTCGGCGACCTGTCGATCAGCCAGCAGCAACTGGTCGAGATCGCCAAGGCCTATGCGGCGCAGCCCAGGATCATCGTGCTGGACGAGCCGACATCGAGCCTGAGCGAGCACGAAACCGCGGCGCTGTTCCGGATCCTTCGCAAGATGCGCGATGACGGCATCGCCATCGTCTACATCAGCCATAGGCTGAGGGAGGTTCTCGAGATCGCCGACGAGGTGACCGTGCTGCGCGACGGCTCAATGATCGAGACCCGTCCGATCGACGGCATAACCGCGGCCGAGATGATCAGGCTGATGGTTGGCCGCGAGGTCGCCAACGTGTTCCCGAAAAGCCCGGCCGCGATCGGCAAGTCCGTGCTGCGTGTCGAACGCATCGGCGACGGGGCGCATTTCAGTGATGTCAGCTTCGATGTGCGCGCTGGGGAGATACTGGGCTTGACCGGACTGGTCGGGGCGGGTCGCACCGAGGTAGCACGCGCCATCTTCGGCCTGTCGCGGCTGGTGGAGGGAACGGTCAGCGTCAACGGGCGCAAGGTCGCCATCAACTCTCCTTCCGAGGCGGTGCGAGCCGGGATCGCCTACGTCCCCGAGGACCGCAAGGGCGACGGCATCATTCCGGGCATGTCGGTCCGCGAGAACATCAGTCTGCCGATATTGCGGCGTCTGACCAGCTTCGGCCGTATCAGGCGCAGCGCCGACCGTTCGCTGGCGGCGATCTATGTGAAGCAGTTTTCCATCTCGCCGCCCGACGGGGAGCGGCGCATCAACCTGTTGTCGGGGGGCAACCAGCAGAAGGCGGTCATCGCCAAATGGCTCGCGGCCAAGCCCTCCGTGCTCATCCTCGACGAGCCGACGCGCGGCGTCGACGTCGGCGCCAAGGCCGAGATCCACAGCATCATCGGCCGGCTTGTCGCCGACGGCATGGCGGTGGTGATGATCTCGTCGGAACTGCCCGAAATCCTCGGCGTCTGCGATCGCGTCGTTGTGATGCGCGACGGCCGCGCATCGGAGGCGCTCGCCCGCGCCGAACTGAGCGAGGAGCGCATCATGGCGCTGGCGACGGGGGAGGCTGCATGACTGATGCGGCCATGGAGACCAGCGGGGCGAACCGCAATGACCGCTTCACGCGCGGCAGCAGGCTTGCCGATGTCCTGTCCAAGGCGGGGCTTGGCTTCGCTATCCTTGCAGTGGTGCTCTACGGCTCATTCGTCAGCCCCGCCTTCTTCACCACAGGCAATCTGCTCAACGTCCTGACCTCGATGTCCATTGTCGGCATCGTCGTCGTCGGCATGACTTTCGTGCTTGTGGCAGGCGGCTTGGCGGACCTGTCGGTGCCGGCCACCATCGCCTGCGGGGCCATCCTCTCGCTCGGGCTGCAGCCAATGATCGGGCCGGTTCCTGCCTTCGTCCTGGCGGTGGCGCTTGCGGGCCTTATCGGCCTGCTCAACGGCGTGCTGGTCGGCTATGTCGGTATCAATCCCATCATCGCCACGCTCGGCATAGGCACCATCGGGCTGGGCATCGTGCAGGCGGCCGTCGGCGGCGTCATCGTCTATGGCAACAATCCCGCTTCGGCCGAATTCGCCAAGGGCCGGCTCTTCGGCGTCCCGGTCGTGGTGCTGATTTTCCTGCTGATCGCTCTCATAGGGCATATCGTCCTCTCGCGCTCCTTCTGGGGCAGGTGGACGCTCGCCACGGGCGGCAATTACAGCGCCGCCGAGGCGAGCGCGGTGCCGGTGGAGGCGGTGAAGGCCGGTGCGTTCGTGATCACGGCGTTGGCTTCGGGCGTCAGCGGCGGCCTGCTGGGCCTGACCTTGCAAAGCGCGCGGCCGCTGATCGGCGCCGGCTACGAGTTCAGCGCCATCACCGCGGTCGTGGTCGGCGGCGTGTCGATCATCGGCGGTTTCGGCTCGGTGCCGAGGGCGATCGCGGGCCTGATCTTCGTGCAGCTTCTGACCAACGTCATGGTGCTCGACGGCGTGCGCACGCCGATCCAGGGTTTTGTCCTCGGCATCCTGATCGTCGGCGCCGTCGGCATGGATGTGGCATTGCGCAAGAGGGGGGTGGCGTGATGCGCTTCCTGGCGCTTGCCTCGCGGCACAGGGTGGTGATCATCCTCGGCCTGACGCTGATCATTTCCGCCCTGGTGGTTCCAGGTTATTTCTCCGCATCGACCCTCGGACTCGGCCTCGACCGGGCGGCGACGATCGGCCTGATCGCCATTGGACTTACGGTGCTTCTGGTCGCCGGCCAGATCGACCTCTCCGGCGGCGCGGTGTTCGCGCTGGCGGGGATCATGTCGGTCATCCTGCAGCGCGAGATCGGCATCCTGCCTGCCGCACTTGTCGGCATCCTGGTCGGCATGCTGGCAGGCGCCATCAACGGCGCGCTGGTCGTCGGGCTGAAGGTGAACTCGCTGGTGCTGACGCTGGCGACGATGCTGATCTTCCGCTCGCTCGCGCATTGGATCACCAACAGCCAGCCGGTGACCGGCACCGACATCATGCTTTCACTGGCGTTCGCCAAGATCCATCTCGAAGTCTTCACCATCCGCAGTGCGCTGTTCATCGTTCTGATCGTGCTGCTGCATGTCTGGCTGACGCGTACAATACCGGGCCGAAATGTCTTTGCGGTGGGGTCCAATCCGGCGGCAGCCAAGGAGAGCGGCATCGCTTCCGATCGCATCGTTTTTCTGGGCTTCGTCTTCGCCGGGACGCTCGCCGGTCTCGCAGGCGTTCTCCAGAGCCTCGTCACCAACACCGGTTCGCCCGTCTTCGGCTCGGAACTGACGGTCGCCGTCATTGCCGCGGTCGTGGTCGGCGGAACCCGCCTCGAAGGCGGCAAGGGATCCGCGCTCGGCACGCTTGGCGGCGTGCTGACGATCGGCTCGCTGACCATCGCGATGGAGTTCCAATCCGTTCCCGCATACGTCCAGCAGGTCGTGTCGGGGCTTATCCTGATCCTGCTCGTCGTGCTCGATCGGGCCGTGACTACCAAGGGGAGGGCGCCGGGCACAGGCCCCGCGCTCATTCGCGACAATCCAATCACTCAAGGAGGAAATACATGATCGGGAGGAAACCTATGGTTGGCAAGAAAAGCATGCTCCACATTACCGCCATGGCGGTAATACTGGCCTCGACGGGCTGGGCCAGTGCAAAGACGGTCTGCTACGTCACGGCCGCGGATTCGCATGCCTATGCGACGCCGGCCAACAAGGCGCTCCAGGCGCGCGCCGGCGAGCTCGGCATCGAGATCCTGAGCCTCAGCCAGGATTTCGACGTCCAGAAGGGCACCGAGCAGCTCAACACCTGCGTCGCGCGCAAGGTTGACGGCATCATCCTGTGGCCGCTCGACCCGCAGGCCTACATACCGGGCCTGGCCCGCGCACAACAGGCGAACATTCCCGCGATCCTTATCAACTCGCCGATGAGCGACGATGCCAAGCCGTTCATCAAGTCGTTCACCGGGCCCGACGTTTACGAGGAAGGCAAGCTTGCGGCCGACTCGCTCAGCAAGGCGCTTGGCGGCAAGGGTTCCGTCGTCATCATCGCCGGCCAGGCCGGCAACGGCACGACGATCGGCCGCGTCGGCGGCTTCACCGATCGTCTCAAGGAAACCAGCGCCGACATCAAGGTGCTCGATACGGTCAATGCCGATTTCGACCAGCAGAAGGCGCTGGTGGTCAGCCGCGACCTGATCACCCGTTTCGGCGACCAGATCAGCGGCGTCTATGCCAATGACGACACCATGGCGCGCGGCTTCATCGACGCCTGGAAGGAGGCCAATCCGTCCAAGGCGGCACCGCCGATCGTCGGCATCAACGGCCAGAAGGACGCGTTCGAATCGATCCGCACCAACGAAATGTACTCCACCATCGTGCAGTCGCCGGTCGAGGACGGCCGCCTTGCGATCAACACCATGGCGGAGATCATGGACGGCAAGGAGGTCAAGGACCGTTTGCCGATCCCGCTGACGGTCGTCACCAAGGACAATGTCAACGCGGTCGAGCCGGCGTTCTGATCCCTTGGGGCCGGCTCGGCAGAAGCGGGCCGGCTCCTTCATCTCCTGGCGCGGACGGACGATCCGGCTGCGCTGCTCCCGAATGGAAAGGCCTGTCGGCCAGGGCTGCCCGGCACAGTTGGAACTTCCGTTTGCGCCCCGGATTATCCATCCGGGAGAACGCCAATGCCTTCTACGGCCATCCGCAGCACACAGTACCATCCCGCCACCAGGGTGCTTTCGGTCTGGTTCGTACCGAGCGGAAACCGCTATGACTACGAAGACGTGGAGCCCGAGACCTACGCTGCCTTCAAAGCCGCCTCTTCCAAGGGACGCTTCTTCAATGAATTCATACGGGATCGCTACAGGTTTCGTCTGGTCGAACGCGCCCCTGAACGCTGATGCACGCCAGCAACAAAGCGCGGTATCGCGGGACTGTTCGTCGGTCACGAATTCGTGCTGACAGGCATACGCCTAGCAAGATCAGCAACTTAATTGCCGGATATTCGTTTCATGATGTCCTCGAGGCCATGAAATGTCTCAAGTTTACGATCTTGCATCCGGTCTGGTGCGGCGGATCTACGAAAAGCGCATCGACGCGCCGGCGATCCTCGATACCGCCAGCGAATTTCCAAACGCCACCAAGTTCACGGCCGCCTGGCAGGCCATCCGCGACGAAGCGCTTGCCGTGGGCAAGGCGCCCCGCTTCCACGACATCATGCCTGAACAGGCCGACATCTCGGCCAATGACGGTCGCGACTGGCGTATGTTCGTGCTCAAGGCCTACGATGTCGCGGTTCCGCAAAACCTCGCGCGAATGCCGGTCCTCGACCGGCTGCTTGCAGAATGCCCTGAGGTGAAGTCGGCGGCGATCTCTTTCCTAGCTCCGGGCAAGCACATTCCCAGCCATCGCGGCCCTTTCAGAGGCATAATGAGGTTCCATCTCGGCCTAGTAATCCCTCGACAGGCAGATGGTCGTCCGGCGACGGTCATGATGATCAATCATCAGGAGAGGCGGATCGCCGACGGCGAGTGTCTGTTGTGGGACGACACGTTCCCTCACGAAGTGACAAACAACGCCGACAAGCCTCGCGTGGCCCTGCTTTTGGATATCTGGCGTCCACGAATGCCGCGCGACATGGAAATCCTGTCACGCCTGATCGTCCACGGCGTGCAGGCAGGCATGCGCCGCAGAGGTGTGTCCTTTTCTGCGTGAGGAGAGGCTCGCGGGCCATGGGCTCGCCGAGCGCCTTGACGCGTCAGTCGCGTGGGCCCGCCACCATCCGTGCGATCCGTGTCATGTCCGTGCTCATTTCGCGGTCGTCGTCAAGCGGGCTGACAAGGGAGCGCACGGCGGCGAAGGTGCGCTGCGGTCCGTCGCCCATGCCGTCGACGACACCGCGCAATTCTACCCCCGTAGCCGCAAAGATCAGTTCCATCGCAATGAGATAACGCAGCCGCTCGACGATCTCGGCTGTCTTGGCCACCACGCGCGGGGCCATCGACGACTGATCCTCGATGCCGTCCGAAACGGCAAGCGGGCTAAGCGACATCGGGTTGGCGAGGTGCCGGATCTCGACTTCCAGCGCGGCAAGCGGTTTCTGCAGCTCCGCGTAGCCCTGGCGGCTCCCACCCCTGGCCGACAGGAAGCGCGGCAGCTCCGCCGTTATCGGCGACATCAGCTTCATGCAACGGTTGGCGGTGCCGACCGCGCAATGCGCAAGCGCCTGGCCGAGCTGTTCCCAGGCCAGCGTCATCGCCGTCAGGTCGAAGTTGCCGTTCGAGACGACCCGCTCGATCTCCGGCAGGATAACCGGGTTGTCGCCCGAATGGGCCAGTTCGATCTCCGTCGCCAGCTTCGCCTGTTCGAACGCATGCAGCAGGCCGCCCCACACTTGCGGCACGCAGCGATAGCTGAGCGGGTCCTGGAGACGCCGCGCGGCGTTGTCCTCCCACAGGCCGCTTCCCGCCAGTTCCGCCCGCAGACGCGCGCCGACCTCGCGCTGGCCGAATGCCGGGCGGGCTGACAGCGCCTCCTCGCTGATTGCGCTGACGGATGAGCGGAATGCCTCATAATTGAGGGCCACGGCAGCCAGCGACCAGTCGATGAGATGGGCGACGTCTTCCAGGCACAGGCATGCCGTTCCAGTCGAAAGGCTGTTCGCGACGATGATGGCGTGGCCGTCCTTTTCGCGCAGGTTGAGTGGTTCGAGCCCGGCGAGAGCCAGCGCCTCGGCGGACGGCATGATCTTGCCCTGGAACTCCGCTTCGCCGTCGCCGCGCAGCGCCCTTGCCATATGCCCGAGGGCGGCAAGGTCCGCCGCCCCGATTGATCCCCAACTGGGGATCACCGGATGGACCCCGGCGTTAAGTGCCGCCACAAGGCCCATGACCGCATGTTCGGAGGTGCCGGTGCCGCCGGCCGCCATGCCTGAAATCCTTGCGGCCATAAGGGCCCGCACGGCCTCCGTCGGAAGGGCGGGGCCGATGCCCATACTGTGGCTGAGCGGTACGCTATGCTGGAACGCGATCAGGTCGGCCTGCGCAAGCGGAGTATCCACGCACGCACCGAGACCGGTGGTGACGCCATACATGGGCCTGCCAAGTTGCGTGAGATGCTCGATGAGCGCACGGCTCTCGCGGATGCGGCGCATCGCCTGACCACCCAACTCGAGGCGGGCATTGCGTCGTGCGACCTCGGCCACATCGGCCGCACTGGGCGGCTTGCCGTCAAGCACTACCATTCTGAGTGTCATATCCTGCCCCCATGATCGCTGCCGCCAATGCCGCGCCGGCCTGGCCGCATGCGGCTTGCGGCTGCCAGTTTTGCTGTTTCCGCGCGGGCCAAACTGCAAGCCATTCCCGTTCCGAAGGTTTCGCCGCGGCGATCTCGCGTCCATGCCGGGCGCATCGCCGCCGGCTTGCAACTCTTCTCGTACACATGGATACCTATATCCGAGAATGAAGCTTTCCCCTAAGCTGACGATACGTGAAATGGGAGCATGGATTGCGCGGATTTGGCGAAGGCTTGATCGAGAGGCCGCAAACGGTTGCCGAGCAGGTCGCCAATGTCTTGCGCGAGGCCATTGCCAGCGGGACCCTGAAGGCCGGCACGACGTTGCGCCAGGATGATCTGGCCGAGCAGTTTGGCTTCAGCCGGATGCCGATCCGGGACGCGCTTCGTCAGCTCGAGGCCGAAGGCATCGTGTCCATCCACCCGACAAAGGGTGCGCACGTCGCCAGAATGGACGGCGACGAGATCCGAGAGATCTATGCCGTGCGCGAACTGCTCGAGTGCGAGGCACTGCGGCTCTCCATTCCCGGCCTGCCCGGCGGCAAGCTGGACGAGGCCGAACAGGTGCTCGATCAGATCGATGCCGAGCGCAATGTCGGCAGGTGGGGCATGCTGAACCGGGCCTTTCATCTGGCGCTTTATGACGCCTGCGGCAATCGCCGATTGCTCGGCCTGATCGAGGCGCACCATAATGCGGCCGACCGCTACGTCCGTATCCTGTTGTCGAACCTCGACTACCGCGCCCGCTCGCAGACGGAGCATCGCGACCTCTTGGCCGCTTGCCGGCGACGCGACGCCGGCGAGGCCGTCAGCGTTTTGACGCAGCATCTGCGCCAAGGCAGCGAGACACTGGTCAACGCCATAGAAGGCGACGGTCTGTCGCGAAAATCTTAGAATCTTTGTCCAATTCCGATGGGCGCGCGTGACGGGCTGTACGCCTTCGTCTAGCCGCTGCCGCCAAGGACGCTGCTTTTCAGCTTGCCTGATTTGATCAAATGGAAGAATTGGTTCTGGATTTCTCCCTGAAAATGCGTTTTGAAGAGCACTCCAAAGAAAAGTGTGATCAAATTGGAAAGGCTGGGCTATTGACGGTGCAAAAGGAAGAGATCGACATCCAGAATGCGCTGGCTCTTGCCGAGCGCTTCACGATGGCTGGCCGGCGCGCCTTGGTGACCGGCGGCAGCGTCAGCATCGGCCGTGAGATCGTGCGGGTTTTTGCCGAGGCGGGCGCCGATGTGGCCGTCCATTTCGCTCGCGACGCCGACGTGGCATTCGGGCAGCCAGATGCGGCCGCCGAAGCTGTCCGTGAAATTCGCGGGAAGGGCAGGCGCGGCGTCGCCATCGATGCTGATTTCGCTCGGGCCGGAGAGGCGGCTCGCTGTGTCCAGGCGGCGATCGAGGCGTTGGGTGGTGTCGACGTGCTTGTCGTCTGCGCCTCGATCCAGTACCGCACGCCTTTCCTCGATCTACCCGCCGAGCAGATCGAGCACCAGATCCAGATCAACTTCAAGGCGACGATCGAATTGCTGCAGGCCGCCTTGCCCGGCATGAAGGACAATGGCTGGGGCCGTGTGCTGACGATCGGCAGCATCAACCAGACGCGGCCCGAATCCGATCTCGCCGTCTATGCCGCGCTGAAGAGCGCGCAGCACAATCTGTCGTTCAACCTTGCCAAGGATTATGCGCCACACGGGGTGACGATCAACAACCTGTCGCCCGGCCTTGTCGTTACCGAGCGCAATCGCTGGCGCCGCGAGGACGCGGCCAAATGGGCGGAGATCCAGAAGGGGTCCGCGCCGATGCAGCGGGCCGGCGAGGCGCGCGAGATGGCGGGAGCGGCGTTGCTGCTTTGCTCCGACGCCGGCAGCTTCATCACCGGGGCGGACCTGCAGGCGACGGGTGGCCGCCATCTCGGCTGGCAATAGCCGAGATTAACCGGCAAAAGCCGGCTCCGGCAGTCCCGCCACGCCGACGTCGAGTGCAAGCAGGCAACCCGCCAGGGGCTCGTTGGCCAGTTGATCCTCCGTCAGCTTCTGCGTTGCGGTCGTCACGTACAGTGTCTTCAGGCCTGGACCGCCGAAGGCGCAGGAGGTCGGCTGAGTGACTGGCAGAGGGACCAGCCTGTCGAGCCGGCCATCGGGCGCGAACCGCGCCAGCGAGCCGCCTTGGTAGCGCGCATTCCAGAGGAAGCCGTCCGCATCGACGGTGGCGCCGTCGGGCTTTCCAGGCGCCGCGTGCCGGTCGGCGAACAGAGACCACGGCCCCACGAATCCGCTCGCCGGGTCGAAATCCGCCCGCTCTATGTCGCCTTGCCGCGTATCCGTGAAGTAGACGGTACGGCCATCCGGGGCAAAGGCGATCGCATTGGGCACGGCGATCCCGTCGCGGATCCGGCTCGAACTTCCGGCGGCGTCGATCCGGTAAAGCGCCCCGGACGCATGCAGCCCATAGTCCCACATGCTGCCGCAGATTATGCCGCCGCCGGGATCGCACTTCATGTCGTTCAGCCGATGCTCGGGCGGCCCATCCTCCACGCGCGCCAGCAGGCTCAGTGCGCCGCTGGCGGGATCAAATGCGTGGAGACCTTGCCGCAAGGCCACGACGACACCGCCCGATGCTCGTGGAACCACCGAGCCGATGACCTCAGGCATCGGCCACGATGTCACCGCTCCTGTCTCGGGCCGCAGCCTGTGCAGGCAAGGACGCCGCAGATCGACCCAGAACAGCTCTCCGCCCCGCGCCAGCCATGTCGGCGATTCGCCCAGCGTATCGCCCGTCGACACCGCGACCTCGAACCCGGCCGTCATTGCCGGCCGATATCGGGTTTGGGATCGACGGCGATGCGCGCCAGGAGGTCGTGTTTGGCCTTTTCGATATGCGCGCCCATCAAGGTCGCCGCCGAGCCGGCATCCTGGCGCTCTATGGCCCGGATGATGTGGCGATGATCGTCGATGACGCCATGGAAGCGCCCCTCGTCATAGCCGTAGCGTTGCCAGATCGCCGCCACCAGCAGCCAGTTGCGATCCACCATCGACAGCGCGCCCGGATTGCCGGCCGCCTCGTTGATGACGCCGTGAAAGATGTTGTTGGCATGTGGGACGGCAAGGAAGTCGTCGCTGGCCACTCTTTGCTCAAGCATGTCCTGCGCGGCCTTCAGATCGCGCAGGTGCTCGGCGGTGCGCCTTTCGCTGGCGCGCCGTGCCAGCATCGTTTCGACGGCGCTGCGGATATCGAACAGGTCGATCACAAACGACATGTGGACCGTCCTGACGCTGGCACCGCGATTGGGTTCCAGCACGACCAGTCCCGTGCCGCTCAAGGCGCGCAAGGCCTCGCGGACCGGCATGTGGCTTACGCCATAGCGGCCGGCGAGATCGTCGATCCTCAGCCTTGCCCCGAATGGAATGGCTCCGGAAACGATGTCGTCTCGAAGAAGCTTCTGAACGTCGGGAATACGCGCCATGCATCCAAGCCTACCCTGATTTGAGCAAATATTGCTCGCACGGCGATCGAAAGAAGTCAATTTTGCCCTTGCCAAGGCGACATTTGATCAAATATTGAGATTTGAAGAGATTGCCACGCTCGCGACCGTTTGGAAACGCCAATGCCACTGCCTGCCTCCGGTGCCGACAAAATCGACGGCCTGCCGCCATTCAGTGGCTACAGGCGGGTCGATGGCCGCGCCGGAATCCGCAATTATGTGCTGATCCTGTGCATCAATGGTTTGGCGCTGCGTGTCAGCGAGCGAATCGCGGCGGGTCTCGAAGGCGCGCTTCTGGCCGCGACGAGCGCGGGCAGGGGACACATCGAGCCGGACCTCGGCCTGCACCTTGATCAACTTGTCGGTCTCGGCCGCAATCCGAACGCCGCCGCCGTTCTGGTGGTCGGAGTGGATTCGGCGACGACCGAGATGGTCGCGGCCCGCATTTCGGCTTGCGGCAAGCCGGTCGCCAGCGTTTCCTTCGCCGAGCAGCATGAGGACATGCTGTCGGTCATGGGCGAGGGCATCAGGCGCGGCGCGGCGTTGCTGCGCGAGGCTTCTCGGATCCGGCGCGAGACCTTGCCCGGCGCGCAGCTGGTGGTCGGCATCGAATGCGGCCATTCCGACGCGACGTCGGGTCTGGTCAGCAATCCGGTCGTGGGGGCCGCGGTCGATCTTCTGGTTTCGCATGGCGGCACCGTCATTGTCGGTGAGACCGTCGAGTGGCTGGGGGCAGAACATATACTCGCGGCGCGCGCTCGCGATGCAACGGTGGCACGACAGATCCTGCAGGCCGTGGAGCGCAAGGAAGGCTTCGCCGCCGCTTCCGGCCACAGCCTGACCGGCAACAATCCGGGCGAGGAGAATATACGCGGCGGATTGAGCACGATCGAGGAGAAGTCGCTCGGCGCCCTGGCCAAGACGGGAACTTGCCGCATCGACGGCGTGCTCGGCATGGCCGAGCCGGTCACCGCCGGCGGCCTTTACCTCATGGACGGCCCGTCCTTCTCGCCGGAATCGATGACAGGCTTCGCCGCGGCCGGTGCCCAGATCATGCTGTTCACAACCGGGCCAGGCAACAGCACCGCGAGCGCGCTCGCGCCGACGATAAAGATCACGGCGCGGCGCGAGACGGCTCGCCGGCTGCCTGAGCAGATCGATTTCGACGCCAGCCCTGTTTCGGAGGGGATCGAAACCGTCGCCGAAGCGGCGAACCGGCTGCTGGCGACCATCCTCGATGTCGCCGGCGGCACCCTCACCTTCGGCGAGATTTTGGGGGAAGGGCTCGAAGTTCCGACCCGCGTGCGGGGCTCGTTGTGACGGCTATCTCCTCGAACGATGCCGGCCAAAGGACAATGCGCTTTGCGCGCCTGACCAGCCTGTTCGTGTATTTGCGCACGATGGGCCTGTTCGTCCTTGCCTGGTATGTCGGCTCGTTCTTCGTGCCTTCGAAGCTGCTCTTGCCGTCGCCGGTCGCGGTTGCGCTTGCGCTGCGCGATACGGCCCTCAACGGCGAACTGCTCGGCAATGCAGGGATCAGTCTGGCCCGTCTGCTGGTAAGCGTTGCGGCTGCCGCGGCGGTGGCGGTGCCGCTCGGGCTGCTGATGGGCCGCAGCCGGCTCTGGAACGATCTGCTCGAACTGCCGGTGGAGATCCTGCGGCCGATAGCCGGCATCGCATGGATACCGCTTGCGCTCTACATGTTCGGCATCGGCCATCGGCTGCCGCTGTTCATCATGTTCTATACCGCCTTCTTCCCGCTGCTGATCGGCACCGCCGCGGGCGCCGCCGCCGTCGACAGGCGGCTCGTCGCGGCGGCCAGCACGATGGGCCTGTCTGGGCGGGCGATCATGCGGCGCGTCATCGTTCCGGCGGCGCTGCCGGCGATCCTGGTCTCGGCACGGCTTGCGGTGGCGGCCTCGTGGACCGCCGTCGTCGCTGCCGAACTGGTAGGAGCGCCGAACGGCCTCGGCTACGCCATCGAATACTACCGCAGCATGCTGTCGACGCCGACGGTGATGGCTTTCATCGTCGCCATCGGCCTGCTCGGCTTCCTGACGGACAAGGGGTTGCGCTGGCTCTCTGATGTCTTGACTCCGTGGGCGCGGACGGAGGTGGCGCGATGAACAGGTTTGCGCTTCGCCTCATCGTTCCCGTGCTGCTGCTGGTCGTCTGGGAAGCTCTCGCGTCCGGCTCCGCCCAGGCGCCACGCCCCAGCACGGTGGCCGAAACGGCCATTTCCATGCTGCGCGACGGCGATCTCGTGGCCGGTCTCGCCACCAGCCTCGGACGGGTCTTCGCCGGCTTCGCGGCGGCCGCGCTGCTGGCGATACCGCTTGGCGTCGCCATGGGCAGCATGCCGGCCGTCGAGCGCAATCTCGATCCGCTGGTCGAGACCTTCCGGCCGATAGCGGCACTTGCCATCCTGCCCCTGGTTATCCTCTGGCTGGGCTCGGGCTCCGGGGCAGCGGTTGCCATCGTTGCCTATGCCGCTTTCTTCCCGATCCTGATCAACACCATCTCGGGCGTGAAGCGCATCGAGCCCAGTCTGATGCGCGCCGCGCTGACCATGGGGCTGGCGCCGCTGACACGGATGCGGGTGGTGCTGCTGCCGGCTGCCTTGCCATCCATTCTGGTCGGCATGCGCATCGGCCTCGGCATCGCCTGGACGGCGATCATTGCCGCCGAGCTCGCGGTCGGCGCGAAGTCCGGCAGCAGCGGCGGCATCGGCCAGATGATGTTCGTCTTCTACGCCTATTCGATCAACCTCAACGGCATGGTGGTCTGCATGATCGCGGTCGGCATCGTGGCCTTCGCGCTCGACCGCATCCTGCGTGCCGCACTCGCCTTCGCCGTGCCGTGGAGCCAGCCATGAGCGATGCCAAGATCCGCCTCGACGGCGTCAGCAAATCTTTCGGGGAATCTGCCTCCGTGGTGGCGGTCGACAGCCTGTCGCTGGACATCAAGGCCGGCGAGTTCATGGCTATCGTCGGCCCATCCGGATGCGGCAAGACGACCGTTCTCAACATGCTCGCCGGCCTCGACAGGCCGACGTCGGGCACGATGAGCCTGAACGGCAGGCCGATCGAAGGACCGGGGGCCGAACGCGGCGTGATGTTCCAGGACTATGCCCTGTTTCCCTGGCGCACCGTGCGCGGCAATGTCGAGTTCGGATTGATCTATGGGCCGGCCGGGGCGAGGCTTTCGCCCGCGCAGCGTGCCGACCGCGTCAGCCGTACCGTCGAAATGGTCGGCCTGACCGGCTCCGAGGACAAGTACCCGCACCAGCTATCGGGCGGCATGCGCCAGCGCGTGGCACTGGCGCGCCTGATGGCGAACGAGCCGGAAATCCTGCTGATGGACGAGCCGCTGGCGGCGCTGGACGCGCAGACCCGCGTCATCCTGCAAGACGAATTGCTGCGCATCTGGGGGCAGGACCGCCCCGCCGCCGAGCGACGGACGGTCGTCTTCATCACGCACGCCATAGACGAGGCGGTGTTCCTGGCCGACCGGGTCGCGGTGCTCAGCAGCCATCCGGGCCGCCTGAAGCAGGTCATCGACATCGACCTGCCCAGGCCACGCGGCGACGAGACGCGGCGCTCCGGCGATTTCGCCAGGCTCAGCCAATCGATCTGGGAACTGATCCGCGAAGAGGCTTACCGCGCAACGATGAACTGAAACGACAACAGGGAGAGGATTGTCATGAGGAAATTTCTGGAAACCGCATTCAACCGACGCGCAGTCCTGAGTGGCGCCGCGGCCGCCGCGCTGGCCATGCCATCGATCGTGCGGGCGCAGGACCGCAAGCCGGCCAAGGTCTCGATCGGCCGCCAGCCTTACGCGGCCGGCAACTCGCCGCTGACGCAACGCATGATCAACGAAAAGCTGCTGGAGAAGGCGGCCGCCGAACTCGGCTACGACCTGACGGTCGACTGGCGCGACTATCCCTCCGCGCTGCCGATGGTGGAAGCTTTCGTCTCCGGCGATCTCGACGTCGGCATGTGGGGCAACACGCCGATCGTGCGGCTGCTTTCGCAGGCGCAGCCGATCAACATCCTCACCGTCGGCGAGGGCCACATGCGCATGGTGCTGGCGACCCGCAAGGGCTCCGCTATCAAGAACATCGGCGACCTCAAGGGCAAGACCGTCGGCGCGCTTGTCGGCGGCGACCCCTACAACGCGCTCTCGCAAATGCTGCTGCAGGAACTGGGCGACGCCGACCCGCGCGCCTTCGGCATCAACATCGTCAACACGCCGACCCAGGCCGTTGCCGCGTCCCTCCCGGAGGGCATGGACGCGTCGGTGGTGATCTACCCGGCCTTCCTGAAGGCGAATGCCGAAACCGGCCTCACCGGGATCATGAATTCGTTCGGCTATACCGAGGCCGGCTACAGCGGACCCGCGGGCGAGGGCGAAGGCCACATGCTGCCCGGCGTCAAGAAGTCGAAATTCTACCCCGACGGCTACTATTTGCACCGTTCCTTCTGGATCTGCAGCGACCGCATCGTCGGCGACGATGCCGCGCTCGGCCAGGCCTTCCTGACGGCCGCGCAACGCGCGCTTGCCGATCTCCAGAAGATCGACGCGCGGGAGATCTCGCAGTCGGTAGTCAAATATTGGGGGCTCGATCCTGCGCTGGGCGCCAAGGTCATCGGCGACGAGGTGCTTTTCCAGCGCGGCTGGATCTGGCCGACCGAAGGCGATGCGGCGGCGATCAGCCAGATCTCCCAGTTCATGGTTGCCGGCAAGATGATTCCTGAGGCGCTGAGCTGGGACCAGGTCAAGGCCGCCTTCGGCAAGGCGGCGCCGCTGCTTCAGAAAGCCTATGAGGGCACGGGCAAGGTGCCGGACGAAAGCGGCTTCACCGACAAGAATGCCAAGGATCTGCGTGGCCTGCCGGCATGGCAGCTCGACCAGTGGAAAGTGCCGTCCTGAGGAGTTCGGGGGGCACGCGCATTCGCAGCAGAGTCATTCAGGGAAGGAAGTTGATCCATGACGTCAGTCGGTTTTGTCGGACTTGGAACCATGGGCGCACCCATGGCCCGCAACGTGCTCAAGGCAGGACATGCGCTGACGGTCTTCGACCTCAACCCCGTGGCGGTGAAAAAACTCGTCGACGCCGGCGCCCGGGCGGCGGCGTCGCCGCGCGAGGTTGCGCAGCAATCGGAAATCGTCATCACCATGCTGCCGGATGCGCCTGATGTGGAGGCCGCCGTGCTCGGTGCCGACGGCATCGGGCATGGCCTCAGGGCCGGCAGCCTCTATATCGACATGAGCACGATCGACCCGCAGACCACCCAGCGTATCGGCGCATGGCTGGCGCAACGCGGCGTGGACATGATCGACAGCCCTGTTGGCAAGACGGTGGAGCACGCCATCGCCGGAACCTCGACGCTGATGATCGGCGGCGATGCCGCCGTGCTGGAGCGCGCGCGCCCGATCCTGTCGAGCATGGGGGCCGACCTCATCCATTGCGGCGGGCTCGGCATGGGGCAGGCAATGAAGCTCACCAACAACCTGCTGGCCAGCGTGCTGATAACGGCCAGCTCCGAGGCGCTGGTCGCCGGCGCCAAGGCGGGCCTGACGCTCGACACCATGATCAGCGTGCTGAAGACGACGATGGCCTGGAACCAGCAATTGGCGGTGGCGATGCACAACCGCGCGCTCAAGGGCGACTTCGAGCCCGGCTTCATGGTCAAGCTCGCCCACAAGGATTGCCGGCTTGCCCTGGCGATGAATGATGCGCTCGGCGTCGAGACGCCGGTCGGGGGCGCCACGCTTGCCGTGCTCAGGGAGGCGATGGACGCCGGCATGGCCGGCAAGGATGTTGGCGCCGTGCTGAAGTTGCGCGAAGACGCGACCGGCGTCCAGGTCCGGCTTGCCGGCGCATGACCAAGCCTGGAGCCATAGTGCTGCACGCTGACGACGACGTGGCTGTCCTCGTGGAACCGGTCGAGGCAGGCGCCGAAGTGACGACGCGAGGCGCCCGCGAGGGGGTTGTCCTCAAGGCCGGCGCCGCGTTGCAAGCCGGTCACAAGCTGGCGTTGCACGACCTCGCCGCCGGCTCCACCATACGCAAATACGGCGAGGCGATCGGCCGCCTGACGGCTGCCGTGGCGGCCGGCGACCACGTCCACGTGCACAATCTGCAAAGCCTGCGCGGACGCTGACGCCGGGTCAGCACCCGAACAGGCCAGACCTTATCGATCGACCATGGCCACGCCGTCCTCGCGGTTGCCTCCCGGGCGGTTCACTGCCACATATCGCAACATTATTCGTTCGATATGAGGCCCTCCATGTCCCCCGACAGCCGTCTGCCGGCACGTGCCCTTGCTCCCCGCCGTCATGACGAGATCCTGAGGCGCCTGGGTGCCCAGGGCTCGGTCAGCGTCGCCGAACTGGCCGGCTTTTTCGACGTCTCGCGCGAGACCATCCGCCGCGACCTGAAGCTGCTTTCGGACCAGGGACGGCTCGGCATCGTGCATGGCGGCGCCGCTCGCTTCGAGCCGAGCGAGCCGGCGATGGGCCTGCGCAGCCGGGAGAATGCGCACGGCAAGGCGGCGATCGGCAGGGCGGCGGCCGGCCTTGTCAGCAGCGGTATGGTGGTCTTTCTCGATTCCGGCACCACAACCTTGGCCGTCGCGCAGGCCATGAACGACCTGCGCGATCTCACCATCTGCACGGCCAGCCTGAAGATTGCACTGCATCTGTGCCATGTCCCCGGCATGCGTGTGCACATACTGGGCGGCGAAGTCGACCCGGGCGAGGAGGCCGCTTCCGGCATCGATGCGCTCGATGCAATGGCACACTTTCGCGTCGACATCGCTTTTCTCGGCGGCGGCGCGTTGTCCCCGGATGGCGAGGTGACCGATTTCACCAGGGCCGGTGCCGAGCAGCGCGGCCGAATGATCGCGCTCGCCGGCAAAACCTATTTCGTCCTCGACAGCAGCAAGTTCGGCAAGCTGACGCCGCTCAGGATTCCGAATTTCGACCGCGCCGCCGGCGTTATCGTCGACGCCCGGCCGCAGCCTGCGCTTGCCGACGTCCTTTTGCAAAAAGGGCCGGAGCTGATCGTCGCATCCTGATGTGATATTTTGTGACTTTTTGACTTGATATTTGGCTTTCCTGTGTTAGCTTGCCGACCATCCCTCAAGATGGCGGAACGCTCATGGCACATGAATTTCCAACGCAGGCACGCGTCGTGATCGTCGGCGGCGGCATCATCGGCTGCTCCGTCGCTTATCACCTGACGAAGCTTGGCTGGGCCGACGTCGTCCTGCTCGAACAGGGGCAGCTCAGCGGCGGCACCACCTGGCATGCCGCGGGCCTGGTCGGGCAATTGCGCAGCCATTCCAACATGACCAGCCTGATCAGGTACTCCACTCAGCTCTATGGCGAACTGGAGGCCGAGACCGGTCTCGCGACCGGCTGGAAGAATTGCGGCTCGCTGTCGGTGGCGCGCACCGCCGACCGCATGACGGTGCTGAAGCGTACGGCTGCGTCGGCGCGCGCCCAAGGCGTTGAGATCGACGTCATCTCGCCGAGCGAAGCCGGCGATCTGTGGCCGGTCATGGCGACGGACGATCTGGTCGGCGCGGTCTGGCTGCCTGGCGACGGCAAGGCCAATCCGACCGATCTCACGCAATCGCTCGCCAAGGGCGCGCGCAATCGCGGCGCGAGGATATTCGAGCGCGTCAAGGTCACCGGCATCACGGTGAGAAACGGCGTCGCCTGCGGTGTCGAGACCGACCGTGGCGACATCGCCGCCGAGACCGTCGTCAACTGCGCCGGCCAGTGGGCGCGTAAGGTCGGGCTGATGTGCGGCGTCTCGGTGCCGCTGCATTCGGCCGAGCACATGTATATCGTCACGGGCCGGATCGAGGGTGTGCATCCGGACCTGCCCGTCATGCGCGATCCGGACGGCTTCGTCTATTTCAAGGAAGAGGTCGGCGGGCTGGTCATGGGCGGCTTCGAACCGCATGCCAAGCCGTGGGGCATGAACGGCATCCCCGAGAATTTCGAGTTCGCGCTGCTGCCGGACGATTGGGATCAGTTCGAGATTCTGATGGAAAACGCGCTGGTGCGCGTGCCGCAACTGGCGCAAGCCGAGGTCAAGAAGTTCTACAACGGTCCCGAAAGCTTTACGCCCGACAACAATTTTCTCCTCGGCGAGGCGCCGGAGCTGAAGAATTTCTATGTTGGCGCCGGCTTTAACTCGATGGGCATCGCCAGCGCCGGCGGTGCCGGCAAGGCGCTGGCCGAGTGGATCGTCAACGGCGCGCCGACCATGGATTTGTGGCCTGTCGATATCAGGCGCTTCGCCGCCTTCAACAACAATCCGCGCTGGCTGCATGATCGCGTCAAGGAGACGCTCGGTTTGCATTACGCCATGCCGTGGCCGAACCGCGAACTGGACACCGCCCGACCCTTCCGCCGCTCGCCGCTCTACGACCGGCTGGCCGCCAGGGGCGCCTGCTTCGGTTCCAAGATGGGCTGGGAGCGCGCCAACTGGTTCGCGGCCCCGGGAGAGAGGGCCGGGAACGATTATGCCTTCGGCCGCCAGAACTGGCATGAGGCAGTCAAGCGCGAAATGAAGGCGACGCGCGAGGCTGTTGCCGTATTCGACCAGACCTCTTTCGCCAAGCTTCTCGTGCAGGGCCGCGACGCCTGTGCCCTGCTCAACCGCATCTGCGCCGGCAATGTCGATGTACCGGTCGGTACATCCGTTTACACGGGCGTGCTCAACGCGCGCGGCGGGTACGAAAGCGATCTCACCGTAATGCGACTTGGTGCGCAAAAATTCCTCATCGTCACCGGTTCGGCGCAAGCGGTCCACGACGCCGACTGGATCGCCAGGAACATCCCACCGGACGCACATGCCATCGTGACCGACGTCACCTCGTCCTACGCGGTGCTGGCGCTGATGGGGCCGCGCTCGCGCGATCTCCTGGGCAAATTGTCGTCGGCCGATCTTTCCAACGCCGGCTTCCCCTTCGCCACCATCCGCGAGATCGATATCGGCTACGCTACCGCCTACGCCAACCGCATGACCTATGTCGGCGAGCTCGGCTGGGAGCTGATCGTGCCGACGGAATTCGCCGTCGGCGTCTACGAGGCGCTGCACGAGGCTGGCGGCGAATTCGGCCTCCTGGACGCCGGCTACTACGCGCTTGATGCCTTGCGCATCGAAAAGGGTTTTCGCGCCTGGGGCCGTGAGTTGACGCCTGACATTACCCCCTGGCAGGCGGGGCTTGGCTTCGCCGTCGCCATGGACAAACCGGGTGGCTTCATCGGCCGTGACGCGCTGGTCGAGGCCAAGCCGTCGACGGCGCCGGCAAAACGCATCGTACTGTTCACGCTCGACCATGCCGAGCCGATGCTGTGGGGCGGCGAGCTGATCCTGCGCGACGGCAAGCCCGTCGGCGAGGTCCGCTCGGCCGCCTACGGTCACACGCTTGGCCGCTCGGTGGCGCTCGGGCTGATCGAGAACGAGACGGGCGTCGACGCTGCGTTTCTGGCTAGCGGCCGTTTCGAGATCGATCTTGCCGGCGTTCGCCACGCGGCCAAGGCACATTTGCGCACCCCTTACGATCCGAAGTCGGAACGGGTGAAAGCGGATGTGGAGGAGATCAGGGCCGCCGCCTAATCCGCCGACATCGAACGCGCCATGTCGAGGAAGGCGCGCACCAGCTTGCCGCCGCTGCGTTCGCGCAGGCAGATCAGTGCTTCGTCCATCAACGTCTCAGGCGCGTCGAGCGCGATCGCTACCAGCCGCGAATCCTGGCCGAATTCGGCCGCCGAGACAAAGCCGATGCCGGCACCCGAGGCGACGATCTCGCGGACGGCTTCACGGCCTTCGGCCTCGATCACCGGCCTGAGTTCGACCTTCGATGCCGCGGCCAGATCCTCGAGCTTCTGGCGCGTCTTGGAGCCGCGCTCCCGCATGACCAGCGATTCCTGCGCGAGTTGCTTGAGGCTCAATGATTTCTTGCCCGACAGCGGATGATCGACGGACGCAAAAGCGATGATCGGCGTCGAATTGAGTTTCAGCACCTCGAAGTCGCGTCCGGTCGGCACCTCGCCCAGCACGCCGATGTCGGCATCATAGCTGTAGAGGCTGCTGATTACCGTCTCGGTGTTGCCGGCGCGCAGCGAAACCTGGACGCCGGGATAGCGCGCGCGAAAACTGCCGAGGATGTGAAGCAGATGATGCGCGGCGTCGGCGACGATGCGCAGCGTGCCGGAGCGCAGGGCGCGCGATTCCGTCAGAAGCTCGAGCGCCTGCTGCTCGGTATCGAACATGCGGTGGGTTATTTCGAGCAGCTTCTGGCCCGAATGGGTCAGCGTGACCTGCTTCTTGTTCCGGTTGAACAGCAGCACGTCATATTCTTCCTCGAGCTTGCGCACCTGGTCCGAAATTGCCGGCTGCGTCAGGAACAGCGCTTCCGCGGCACGTGAAAACCCGCCTGATATCGCCACCTGGTGAAAGGCTCGCAATTGAACGTAGCGCATGTTCTCACCTTTCTAGATCCGAGTTCCGGCTGCCAACCTATCATAAGCCTCGCAGGCAAAAAGGCATGAAGGAACGATTCTTCTTATATCTGGGGATGATCGCCCACGGTCACGCACGCGTCATGGATACCACGCAGGCTGCGCTCGGCTGGAGGCGCGATTATCCCGCCGGGCAATAATTCGACTGCAAGCCAGATCATCGGGTGAGCTTATACATCAATACAAAATAACGATTTTACAAATACGTCGTTCCAGCCAAGAATGGCCCCACGTAAAAAGCAGCGGAGGACACTATGCTCGCCGAGACGAAATTTGCCGCGGAGCCGTTGGCCGGTCCGGCGCTGGGCGAGCCATACCTGCTGACGCCCGGGCCGCTCACCACCTCCTATCCGGTCAAGCAGGCGATGCTGCGCGACTGGGGATCCTGGGACGGCGATTTCCGCGCCATGACGTCAGACATGCGCCGCCGCCTGCTGGCGCTGACCGGCGATGCAAAAGGCGAATTCGACTGTGTGCCGATGCAAGGCAGCGGCTCCTTCTGCGTCGAGGCGATGCTGGGTTCGTTCGTGCCGAAGGACGGCAAGGTTCTGGTCCTGGCCAATGGCGCCTACGGCCTGCGCGCGGCCCAGACCATGCAGTATCTCGGCCGCGCCTATACGCTGATCGACAAGGGCGACTACCTGCCGCCGCGCGGCGACGAGGTGGCCGCCGCCCTCGAGGCCGATCCTGCCATCACGCATGTGATCGCCATCCATTGCGAGACCAGTTCCGGCATCCTCAACCCCGTCGCCGAGATTGCCGAAGCCGTCCATGCCAAGGGCCGCAAGCTGCTGGTCGATTCCATGAGCGCCTTCGGCGCCATCGCGCTCGACGTGAACGAGATCCGCTACGAGGCGATGGTCTCGTCCGCCAACAAGTGCATCGAGGGCGTGCCGGGCTTCGGCTTCATCATCGCCCGCAAGAGCGAATTGGAAGCCGCCAAGGGCCGCAGCCATTCGCTGTCGCTCGACGTCCATGCGCAGTGGGCGCATATGAACAAGACCGGGCAGTGGCGCTACACTCCGCCGACCCATGTCGTCGCCGCCTTCCTTGAAGCGCTTCGCCAGCACGAGGCCGAGGGCGGCGTTGCCGGCCGCGGCGCCCGCTACACCAGGAACCGCGACGTGATGGTGGCCGGCATGCGCGAGCTCGGCTTCGAGACTTTGCTCAGGGATCGCTGGCTGTCGCCGATCATCGTCACCTTCTTCAACCCGGCCCACGCCAACTTCGCCTTCGACCGCTTCTACGAGCTGATGAAGGACAAGGGCTTCATCATCTATCCGGGCAAGCTGACCGTCGTCGATAGCTTCCGTATCGGCTGCATCGGCCAGATGGACGAACATGTCATGCGCCGCGTCGTAGAGGCGGCGGCGCAGTCGCTGAAGGAGATGGACGTCGACACCGCCGCTCCTCCCGCCGCGGCAATCGCCGAGCGCGCCAAACTCGCCGCCTGAAGCGGCAGAATTTTTGAGGATTTCGATGAACCAGATGTCTCCCATCAACGTCGCGGTCAACGGCCGCACCTACGCCTGGCCACGTGTGCCGGCCATCGCCATCTGCCTCGACGGCTGCGAGCCGGCCTATCTCGACGAAGCCATCAAGGCCGGGCTGATGCCGGCGCTGGTCAGGATCAAGCAGAAAGGCACGGTGCGTTTTGCGCATTCTGTCATTCCGAGCTTCACCAACCCCAACAATCTGTCGATAGCCACAGGCCGCCCGCCCTCGGTGCACGGCATTTGCGGCAACTACCTCTACGAGCGCGAAACCGGCAAGGAAGTGATGATGAACGACCCGCGCTTCCTGCGCGCGCCCACCATCTTCCAGGCCTTCTACGATGCCGGCGCCAAGGTCGCGGTGGTCACCGCCAAGGACAAATTGCGTGCGCTGCTCGGCAAGGGCCTCGCCTTCGACGACGGCCGCGCGCTGTGCTTCTCGGCCGAAAAATCCGACACCACCACCAAGGCCGAGCACGGCATCAACAATGCCTCGAAGCATTTTGGACTGCCGGTACCGGAAGTCTATTCGGCCGAACTGTCGGAATTCGTCTTCGCCGCCGGCGTCCAGCTGCTGAAGGAATTCCGCCCCGACATCATGTATCTGACCACCACCGACTATGTGCAGCACAAATACGCGCCCGGCGTGCCCCAGGCCAACGCCTTCTACGAGATGTTCGACAAGTACCTGGCCGAGCTTGATGCGCTGGGCGCGGCAATCGTGGTGACCGCCGACCATGGCATGAAGCCCAAGCACAAGCAGGATGGTTCGCCTGACGTCGTCTATGTCCAGGACCTGCTCGACGAATGGCTGGGCAAGGATGCCGCGCGCGTCATTCTGCCGATCACAGATCCCTATGTCGTGCATCACGGCGCGCTCGGCTCGTTCGCCACCGCCTACCTTCCTGACGGCGCCGATCAGGCCGACATCATGGCGCGGCTGGCGAAGATCGACGGCATCATGCTGGTTGTCGACAGCCCGACCGCCTGCGAGCGTTTCGAACTGCCGGCCGACCGCATCGGCGACATCGTGCTGATCTCGACGCAGAACAAGACGATCGGCACCTCGGAACACCGCCACGACCTGGCAGCCCTCAACGAGCCGCTGCGCTCGCATGGCGGGCTGACCGAGCAGGAGGTGCCGTTCATCGTCAACCGCGTGCTGGCCGATTTGCCTGATGAGCCCGTGCTGAGGAACTTCGACGCGTTCTACTACGCGACGATGGCGGCCGCGCTCGCGTGACGGATGGGTCGGGTGCCGGTGTCGCCTCCAAGATGGCGCTGGTCGACCCCACTCCGCCTCGCTCCGCTCGGCACCTCTCCCCGATCGACGGGGGAGAGGAAAGGCGCCAAGCCTGGGGCGCTGACCTCACCTGATTTCCTCTCCCCCGTCGATCGGGGGAGAGGTGGCCCGAAGGGCCGGAGTGGGGGTCGACCCTCGCCGCGACGTACCCAAGAATCTGCTGGAGCAGAGCACATGACCCAACTCTGCCCTGCCATCAAAGTTCGCCACGAGCCGATGCGCATCGCCGGCAAGAAGGTTGATGCCGACGACGTTGTCGAGGTGCGCTATCCCTGGAACGACACCGTTATCGGCACCGTGCCTGCCGGCCGCGCCGAGCATGCCCGCCAGGCCTTCGAGATCGCCGCCGGCTACAGGTCGAAGCTGACGCGCTACGAGCGCCAGCAGATCCTGTTCCGCACGGCGGAAAAACTCGCGTCGCGCCGGGAAGAAATCTCTGATCTCATCACGCTCGAGCTCGGCATCTCCAAGACGGATTCGCTCTATGAGGTCGGCCGCGCCTATGACGTGTTCACATTGTCGGCGCAGATGTGCATCCAGGATGACGGCCAGATCTTCTCCTGCGATCTCACCCCGCACGGCAAAGCGCGCAAGATCTTCACCACGCGCGAGCCGCTGAAGGCGATCTCGGCGATCACCCCGTTCAACCATCCGCTCAACATGGTCTCGCACAAGGTGGCGCCGGCGATCGCCACCAACAATTGCGTGGTGGTCAAACCGACCGAACTGACGCCGATGACGGCGCTGCTTTTGGCCGACATCCTCTACGAAGCCGGCCTGCCGCCGGAAATGCTGTCGGTGGTGACCGGCTGGCCGGCCGACATCGGCAACGAGATGATCACCAACGACAACATCGACCTGATCACCTTCACCGGCGGCGTGCCGGTCGGCAAGATGATCGCCCGCACAGCCGGCTACAAGCGCCAGGTGCTGGAGCTCGGCGGCAACGATCCGCTGATCGTCCTCAACGATCTCTCGGACGACGATCTGGCCAGGGCCGCGGATCTCGCCGTCGCCGGCGCCACGAAGAACTCCGGCCAGCGCTGCACGGCGGTCAAGCGCATCCTTGTCCAGGAAAGCGTCGCCGACCGCTTCGTGCCGCTGGTGCTGGAGCGGGCCAGGAAGATCCGCTTCGGCGACCCCATGGACCGCACGACAGATCTTGGCACCGTCGTGCACGAGAAGGCGGCGGCACTCTTCGAAGCCCGGGTCCACATGGCCGCCGGGCAGGGCGCCGAAATCCTCTACAATCCGGGCCGGCAAGGCGCGCTGCTGCCGCCGATCGTCGTCGATCGCGTGCCGCACACATCCGAACTGGTGATGGAAGAGACCTTCGGCCCGATCATCCCGATCGTGCGCGCACCGGACGATGACGAGGCGCTGATCAGGCTCTCCAACTCGACCGCCTTCGGCCTGTCGTCGGGCGTCTGCACCAACTCGTTTCCGCGCATGCAGAAATACATCACCGGCCTTGAGGTCGGCACCGTCAACATCTGGGAAGTGCCGGGCTACCGCATCGAGATGTCGCCGTTCGGCGGCATCAAGGACAGTGGCAATGGCTACAAGGAAGGCGTCATCGAGGCAATGAAGAGCTATACCAATGTGAAGACGTTTTCGCTGCCCTGGTCCTGACCGGACGGCTCGGCTGACAGAACAACCGAGGGAGCGTTCCACGCTCCCTCATTCGCGTTTCGGAGATGGTTATGGCCGCGATCAAAGAGCTTGTGCATACCGAGGGCGATTCCAACACCACGGCGGCCCGCAGCCGCTGGGATTCCGGCCAGGACGATCCACGCATCCGCGGGCTGCTTGACCGCGACGCTTCGGCCTTCATGCACCAGAGCCTGTCCAGCCCTTGTCTTTCGACGATCGCTAAGGCCGAAGGCATCTGGATCGAGGACACCGCCGGCCGCCGTTTCATGGATTTCCACGGCAACAGCGTGCACCATCTCGGCTATGGCCATCCGAAGCTGGTCGCCGCGATCAAGAAACAGCTCGACGATCTCTGTTTTGCGCCGCGCCGCTTCACCTGCGAACCCGCTGTCGAACTGGCCGAGAAATTGGCCGAGTTGGCGCCCGGCGATCTCGGCAAGGTGCTGTTCACGACAGGCGGTTCCGACGCCATCGAGGTGGCGCTGAAGATCGCGCGCGCCGCGACCGGCCGCTTCAAGACGGTTTCGTTCTGGGATGCCTTTCATGGCGCTGGCTTCGGTGCCGCAAGCGTCGGCGGCGAAGCGACCTTCCGTTCCCATATCGCCGGGCCGATGATGACCGGCACCGAACATGTCGCGCCCTGGGACGGCTACCGCTGTCCTTACGGCCACGGCACCCTGGAAGCCTCCGGGCTCGCCTGCGCCAACATGATCGCCTATGTGCTCGGTCGCGAACAGGATGTGGCCGCGGTCGTCGCCGAGCCGATGCGGGCAACGCCCAACCCGCCGCCGCCCGGTTTCTGGAATCGGGTGCGCGAGGCCTGCGACCGGCACGGCACGCTGCTGATCTTCGACGAGATCCCGACCGGCCTTGGCAAGACCGGAAAATTCTTCGCCCATGAGCATGACGGCGTGACGCCGGACATCGTCGTTCTCGGCAAGTCGCTCGGCGGCGGCATCCTGCCGATCGCCGCTGTCATCGCCCGCCGCGATCTCGACGTCACCGGCGGTTTTGCCATCGGTCACTACACCCACGAGAAGAACCCGGTGACGACGCGCGCGGCGCTGACGACGATCGATATCATCCTGGAAGAAGGACTGGTCGAGCGTGCGGCCGAGCTTGGCCGGCATATGCTGGGACGCATGCAGGATCTGATGGGGCGTTCGCCCCATGTCGGCGATGTCAGGGGCAGGGGACTGATGGTCGGCGTCGAACTTGTCGAGGACCGTACCTCGCGCCAGCCCGCGCGCGATCTTGCCGAACGCGTCTTCTATGCCTGCCTCGAACGGGGGCTGAGCTTCAAGGTCAGCCACGGCAACGTGCTGACGCTGTCACCGCCGCTGGTGATTTCGAAAGCCGATCTCGACCGTGCGCTCGACATCGTCGAACGCGCCGTGCTGACGGCCTGACCGTGAAGGCCGTCCGCACCGACCGCGAGCTCGAATGTCCAGGCATCGATGCCGGCTTGCGGGCAAGGGGTGTCGAGCTGGTGACGCTGCCGGACGGCATTTCCGAGGCGGAGCTCAAAGCCGCGGTCGCCGACGCCGATCTGCTCTTGATGTGCTACACGCCAGTCACTGCGGAGGTGATCGACGCGGCGCCCAGGTTGAAGGGCATCGTCAAATATGGCGTCGGTATCGACGCCATCGATATCCCCGCTGCCATGCGGCGCGGTATCCCCGTTGTCAACGTGCCCGAATATGCCGAGGAAACCGTCGCCGAAGGTGCTTTCGCCATGATGGTCGCGCTGGCCAAGCGGCTGCCCGCCATCACCGCGGCGGTATCGCGCGATGGCTGGATCTGGCCCGAGCCGCGCTGGCTGGGACGCGACATTTCAGGCGCCACGCTTGGGATCGTCGGTTGTGGCAAAATTGGCCGCAGCATGGCGCGCATGGCCGGCCAGGGATTTCGTGCGCGGCTTCTTGGCTTCGATCCCGGTGTCGACGCCGAAACGATGCGCGCCGCCGGCATCGAAAAAGCCGACGACCTCCAGGCAATGCTTCGCGCCTGCGACTTCGTCTCAATCCATTGCGTGCTGAACGACAGCACGCGCGGCCTGATCGGCAAGGCTGAACTCGCCTGCCTCAAGCCTTCCGCCATCATCGTCAACGTCTCGCGCGGCGCGCTCATCGACGAGGCGGCCCTTGTCGAGGCGATCGTTTCCGAGCGCATCGGCGGCGCCGGGCTCGACGTCTATTCGGTCGAGCCGCTGGCCAAGTCGGGCCATCCGATGGGCGCGCTTTTCGGCCGCGACGACGTCATCCTGTTCCCGCACCTCACCTTCTTTACGCATCAGGCGATGCGCCGGCTCGAGGACGACACGCTCGCGCGCTGCTTTGAGATTCTCGACGGCCGGCCGGTGATCGTGCGCTCGTCCGACCCGCGGTTGCGGGCGCAGACTTCTGGCGTTTCATTCGTCTGATCATCACCTGCTCAAACGCTTCGACGGCCTGCCCTGAGCAGGCCGAAATATGTTCGCGACATGACTGCGACGGTTCCATGACAACTATCAGATGAAGTTTGCCTGTCATAAAATAAATAGATTTTACTTATCGATTCCCAATCCCCAGAGTTGTCCTAACGACGACGCTGCCGGTACTAATCGAAGCAGAAGCAGAAGCAGCCGGCGCCGTCGCCACAGTGCATCGCAGAATGTGCCATCAATCAAAAAGGGGAACTGGACATGAAATCACGCAACGCAACCACGGTCGCGGCTTTCGCCGCGTTGCTGGCGTCGGCTGCCCTCATCGGACCGGCGATGGCAGATGGCGTCGTCACCATCTACTCCGCCGATGGCCTGCATGACGGCAACGGCAGCTGGTTCGAAACCGAGTTCGCCGCCTTCACCAAGGCCACCGGCATAAAAGTGCAGTATATCGAGGCTGGTTCGGGCGGTGTCGTTGAGCGTGTCGCCAAGGAGAAGTCGAACCCGCAAGCGGACGTGCTGGTGACATTGCCGCCCTTCGTGCAGCGCGCCGCCGCCGGCGGCCTGCTGCAGGATTACAAGCCCGAAGGGGCGGACCAGATCGACGGCGGCACCGACAAATACCGGCCGCTGGTCAACAACTACATGAACTTCATCTACAACAGCGCCGTGCTTTCGGAAGCGCCGAAGAGCTACGACGATCTGCTGGACCCGAAATTCAAGGGCAAGATCCAATACTCGACGCCCGGCCAGGCCGGCGACGGCACCGCTGTCATGCTGCAGATCATCCATGCCTTCGGCGGCGAGGATGCAGGTTTCGAGTTCATGAGGAAATTGCAGGACAACAATGTCGGCCCCTCCGCTTCGACCGGCAAGCTGACGGCGCTGGTCAACAAGGGCGAGCTGCATGTCGCCAACGGCGATTTGCAGATGAACATGTCGCAAATGGCCGACAATCCCAACATCAAGGTGTTCTGGCCGGCGGGGCCTGACGGCGTGCGCTCCACCTTTGCGCTGCCCTATGAGATCGGCCTGGTAACCGGCGCGCCCAATGCCGACAACGGCAAGAAGCTGATCGACTTCCTGCTCTCAAAGGAAGCTCAGTCGAAGGTCAGTTCCGTGGCTCTTGGTCTGCCGGCCCGCAAGGATGTGACGCCGAACGACGCCAATTTCGCGAAGGCGCAAGAGGCGATGAAGGGCCTGACCATCTGGTCGCCGAACTGGGATGACGCTCTGGCCAAGCTGCCTGACTACGTCAAGCGGTGGAACGAAGCGACCGGAAGTTGATCCCTGCCAATCCGGAGGACCATGCCATGTCGGCCGCCGCTTTTACTGGGACCAGTGTCATGGACATCGACGCCGCGAAGGTTCGCGGCGCCGGCTCCAACGTCCATTTCGACAAGGTTGTTGTCGCCTATGGCGCTCACGTCGTCTTGCATCCGCTGACCCTGGATATTGCTCCCGGCGAGATCCTGGCGATGATCGGCCCATCCGGCTCCGGCAAGACCACCGCCTTGCGGGCGGTGGCCGGCTTCGTGCGGCCGAGAAGCGGACGAATCCGCATTGGCGCGACGGATGTGACCGATCTGCCGCCCTATGAGCGCGGGCTCGGCATGGTGGTTCAAAACTACGCGCTGTTTCCGCATATGCGGGTCGAGGACAACGTCGCCTTCGGCCTCAGGGCTCAGGGAGCCGACAAGGCGCTGATCGCCGAGCGGGTCAAGGATGCACTCGGTACCGTCGGCATGGCTGCCTATGCAGGACGCTATCCGCGCGAGCTTTCCGGCGGCCAGCAGCAGCGTGTCGCGATTGCGCGCGCTCTTGCCGTGCGGCCCCGCGTGCTGCTGCTTGACGAGCCGCTTTCGGCGCTGGACGCACAGATCCGCCGCAATATGGTCGAGGAGATCGCCAGGCTGCACCGCAGCCTGCCGGGCCTGACGATCCTCTATGTCACTCACGACCAGATAGAGGCGCTCACCCTCGCCGACAAGATCGCCATCATGCGCGACGGCTCGGTCTGTTCGCATGGACCGACGACCGAGCTCTACCGCCGCCCGCCCAACCGCTTCACCGCCGAGTTCCTCGGCCGCGCCAATCTACTGCCGGTCACCATTGCCGAGGCTGCCGGCTCCAAGGGTTTTGCCGCGGCAAGGCATGGCGACGCGGTGCTGATGGGCACCGGCCGTGACGAGAAGGCCGGCGACAAGAGCCTGCTTTGTATCAGGCCCCAGCACCTCAGCCTGACGGCCGATGGCGACCATACCAATCGCATTGTCGGCACGCTCCTGGAGGTGCACTGGCAAGGCGAACTCACCCATCTCGTGCTCGATGTCGACGGCACGACGGTGCGCGTCTCGGCGACGAGACTGCCGATGGCCCTGCCGGAACCCGGCGCCAAGGTGCCGCTGTTCTTCGCGCCCACCGACACCTCGCTCGTTCCGGAAGACGCCGGTGTCTGAGGCTGTCGCTATCGCCTCGCCAGCGGTCAGGAGAGAGCCTGGCAGATTCTGGATCGTGCCGCCGGCCGCACTCCTGGCCCTGCTGTTCTTCTATCCGCTGGCGCTCATCGCCCGGCAGGCCTTCCTGGACGACAGCGGCGTTGCCAATGTCGCCGAAGTGATCCGCGTCCTGCATTCGCGCTTCTTCCTCAACGCGCTGATCAACACGGTGACGATTTCGGTTACCGCGACTGCCGGGTGCCTGATCGTCGGTCTCGTGCTGGCACTGATCCTGGCCTTCGTTCCGTTCCCCGGCAGCGGCTTCATTGCCAGGCTGATCGACACCTTCATCGCATTGCCGACCTTCCTGGTGACGCTCGCCTTCACCTTTCTCTACGGCTCCGCAGGCATGCTCAACGCAGGGCTGATGGAGACCTTTTCACTGCCGTCGCCGCCCGTCGATTTCCTCTATTCGAGCTGGGGCGTGGTGCTGGCCGAGGTCACTGTCTACACGCCGTTCATCCTACGGCCGCTGCTTGCCGCCTTCTCGCTGGTGGACCGCGGCCAGATCGAAGCGGCAAGCGTGCTCGGCGCGCGGTCGTTCCGCATCGTGCGCCAAATCATCCTGCCGGCCGCCATTCCGGCACTCATTGCCGGCGGGAGCCTCTGCCTGCTGCTCACCGTCAACGAGTTCGGCATCGTGCTGTTCATCGGCGCCAAGGGGGTCATCACGCTGCCGCTGCTGATCTATGGCAAGGCGATCCAGGAATCGGCCTATCAGGTCGCCTGCATCATCGCCCTGATCAACATCGCGCTGTCGCTCGGCCTGTTCGGGCTCTATCGTTTCGCAGCCGGCCGGCTGGGGGTCTAGCCATGCTGGTTTGGTCCCGCTCCGGTCGCCTCGTTCTGTGGCTCCTCTTCGCGCTGATCTTCGGTGTGCTGTTCCTGGCGCCGCTTGCGGTCATTCTCCTGTCCAGCCTTGCCGGCCAGTGGAACGGGGTGCTGCCGAGCAGCCTGACGACGGAACACTACAGCGACGTCTTGCATGGCGCGGCCGGCGATGCGGTCAAGGCGAGCCTTCTCACCGGTTTTGCAGCCAGCGCGCTGGCGCTGGTCAGCGGCACCTGGGCGGCGCTGTCGCTGCGGGTCCAGGGGCATGCGCTGCGGCGCCTGCTGGGCCTGTTGTTCTTCGTCCCCAGCGCCGTGCCTTCGGTCTCCGTCGGCCTTGGCCTGCTGGTCGCCTTCAGCCATCCGCCGCTGCTGCTCAACGGTACGATCGCGATCGTCATGATCGCGCATTTCGTGCTGATATCGGCCTTCACCTTCGGCAATGTGTCGGCCGGACTGGCGCGGCTCTCGCCCGACTTCGAGCAGGTGGCATCGAGCCTCGGCGCGCGGCCGGCCTACCGCCTCTGGCACGTCACCTTGCCTCTGCTCGCACCCTATCTGGTCGCAGCGTTCGGGCTCAGCTTCGCACTGTCGATGGGTGAACTCGGCGCCACCGTGATGGTCTATCCGCCGGGTTGGGTGACGCTGCCGGTGTCGATCTTCAGCCTCACCGACCGAGGCGACATCTTTGCGGGAGCAGCGCTCACCATGATCCTGGTGGTGGCGACCCTGGCGCTGCTGCTCGGTCTGGAGCGCATCACCGCCCGCGCCACGGGATCGTAGCGCTGCCTCAGCCGGGTTTGCGTTCGACGATGTAGATGTGATCCGCGGCCAACACAACTTCGTCGCGCTGGTTGATCACCTCGCAGCGTTCGATGACCCGGCCCGCGGCCGGCCGCTTCGGATCGTCCTGCTTGGCTGCGATGGTGGTGCGCGTGCGGATCGTGTCGCCGATGAACACCGGCTTGATGAAACGCAGCCGATCATAGCCATAGGAGAAGGCAACGGGATTGACGACGCTTGCCGTCAGTCCGATGCCGACCGAGAACACCAGCGTGCCGTGCGCGATGCGCTGGCCGAACGGCGTCGTCTTCATGAACTCGGCGTCCATGTGGTGCGGGAAGAAATCGCCGGTGTGGCCGGCATGGACGACGAAATCGGTCTCGGTAATGGTGCGGCCGCTGGTCAGCCGCGAGGAGCCGATCTCGTAGTCTTCGAAATAAATGATCTGTTCCATGTCCTGCCTCACGGCCTTTCGGCCAGCGGCGTCGCCGGCGCCGCGCTCGATTTATAGGCGGCTTCCACCAGCGCCATCGTGTTCCAGGCGTCCTCGACCGAGCTGACCAGCTCGTCGTCTTCTCCGCAAGCAAAGCGCTGGACATTGGCCATACGCCCGACAAAGGCATCGGGGAACCATTCGCCGGCGAGTGGCACGGCAATCCAATCCGTCCCGCCTTTCGGGTATATTTCCAGGACGTCCGGTTCGCCGCGGGGATAGTCGAGGTTGAGGCCGAGTTTGAGATAGGCCGCGCCCTCGGTGCCGCAGATGCGGAATTCGCAGGCCTGGTGCCGGCGCCCGAACTTGTGGTCATGGTTGATCGACAGCGCGCAGCGCACGGTGTCGCCATAGTCGAGGATGGCGCTGGTGCGCGTCTGTGCCACCGTATGGTTGGGATGGCCGAGCGTCTTGGCGTGCACCCCTTTGGGGTCGCCCAGCAATTGTCTGACGAGGTCCAGATAGTGGATCGAATGCATCGCGATCTCGACACGCGGCGCCTTGAGCAGGAATTCCCACAACTCCCAAGGTGTCGCCAGCGCCAGCCAGGCGTCGAAGTCGACGACCTCGCCGAGCCATCCCTTGGCGATGGCATCCTTGAGCGCCAGCATCATCGGCGCGAAACGCAATTGGAAATTCACCGCGGCCTTGAGCTTCCTGGCGCGGCAGATCTCGAGGATTTCGGTTGCCTCGCCGAGATAGTTGCCCATCGGCTTCTGGATCAGTGCGACCGCCCCCTCGGGAAGCGCCTTCAGGATCTCGGCATGCCGACCGGGCGGTGTCGCGAGATCAAAGATCGCATCGTTGATTCCGGCGGCTTCTTCCACGGAGCGGAATGCGGTGACACCCCATTTCTCGGCCAACGTCCGCGCCTTGGCCTGGTCCGGATCATAGAGGCCGGCAACCGGAAACTCGGCCTTCCGGTAGGCGGGAAAATGGGCATCGCCGACAATCGAACCTGCGCCGAAGGTGACGATCGGCCGGGGCTTTGTAGGCTTAGGCCAGGACTGGATGAGTGAGGCAGGGTCGAAACCGCCTTCAGTCATGATGGAAGACCTCGTCCATCGAAGCCCACCATTCGCCCTCCTTGCGGGTCGCCAGCGGCTCCTGGCAAGGCATGCAGAGGGCCCACCATTCCTGTGTTTTCGGGTCTGCCGCCATCTTGGCCATGTCGGCGGCATAGTCGGTGCCGTGGTATTCGAAGTAGGCAAACAGCAGGTTCTCCGGCCGCTTCAGGTAGATCGAATAGTTCTCGATGTTGCAAGCCGAGATCATGGTCAGCACGTCGGGCCAGACGGCGGCATGGAGGCGCACATACTCCTCGACCTTTTCCGGCTTCAGTCCCAGAACCATTCCCATCCGCTGCATGTTCGTTCCCCTATTTCGTGATCGCCGTGGTGAATTCGGCGATGCTCATGGCCTTGACCGCGTCCCAGTCCCAATCGATGCCGATGCCGGGCTCGTCGGGTGCCAGCGCGTGCCCATCCTCGATGCGCATGCGCTTGCCGGTCAACTGGTCAAGCTGCGGAATGTACTCGACATACCGGCCGTTCTGAACAGCGCAGGTGAGGCTGACATGCAATTCCATCAGGAAATGCGGGCAGACCGGGATGTCGAAGGCCTCCGCCGCATGCGCCACCTTTAGCCAGGGCGTGATGCCGCCAATGCGGCCGACGTCGACTTGCACGATCGAACAGGCGCCTTTCTGCATGTATTCGCGGAAATGCCTGATGGAATAGAGCGACTCGCCGATGGCAATCGGCGTCTGCGTCGAATTCGACAGTCGCACATGGCCATCGATGTCGTCGGCCGGCAGCGGCTCCTCGATCCAGGCGAGATCGAGTTCACGCAGCCTCGCTGCGCGGCGGATCGCTTCGTCGACGGAGAATCCCTGATTGGCGTCGGTCATGATCTCGTAGCCGTCGCCCACCGCCTTGCGCACCGCCGCCAGCCGCGCCAGATCTTCCGATCCGTGCGGTTTGCCGATCTTCACCTTCGAGCCGCGAAATCCCTTGGCCTTCGCGGCCAGCGCGTCATCGACCAGCGCCTGCGTCTCGATGTGCAGCCAGCCGCCCTCCGTCGTGTAGAGCGGGCAGCGGTCCTTGGCGCCGCCCGCCAGCTTCCACAGAGGCAGGCCCTGCTTCTTCGCCCGCAGGTCCCAAAGCGCGGTGTCGATCGCCGCGATCGCGATGGCCGTGATCGCGCCGATCGTGGTGGCGTGTGTGGCGAATTCGAGATCGTGCCAGATCGCCTCGATCATGTCGGGGTCGCGGCCGATCAGGCGCGGCGCCAGATGGTCGGACAAGAGCCGCATCACAGACGAGCCGCCGGTGCCGATCGTGTAGCTGTAGCCGGTGCCGACGGCGCCGTCGGAATCGGTGATCGTGACGAGAGGCGTTTCCTGGCTGACGAAACTCTGGATCGCGTCCGTGCGCTTGACCTTCGGCACAAGGTCCACCATCCGCAGTTCTATCTTTTCGATCGTGGCCATGTCGTCAGCTCCGCAATGACTTTCCCGTGTCGGCGGCAAACAGGTGCGCCTGCGACAGGTCGAGGCTCATGGCCATCCGCTCGCCCGATCTCAAAGCTCTTGGGTTCAGCATGCGCGAAACCCAGTCTGCGCCATTGAATTCGACGAACACCAGCGTCTCGTTGCCGAGTGGTTCGGTGACCGTGATCGGCAATTCGATCTGGTGGACGTCTGCGGCACCACCGGAACTGATACCATGGCCGGTCGGGTAGATGTCGTCGGGCCGCAACCCGAACACCACCTTGTTACCCCTGGCGACATTGGCTTTGAATTGGCTAGGCAATGGCAGCTTTTCGCCGCTGGCGAAAACCAGCTGGCCGTCATCGATCGTCGCCTCGTGCAGGTTCATCGGCGGCGAGCCGATGAAGCCCGCGACGAACCGCGTCGCCGGCCGTCGGAACACCTCGTCTGGGGTGCCGACCTGTTCGATATGGCCGTCGCGCATGATGACGATGCGGTCGGCAAGCGTCATCGCCTCGACCTGGTCATGGGTGACATAGATCACCGTCGACCGCACCTTGGCGTGCAGCTTCTTGATTTCGGTCCGCATCTGCGTGCGCAGTTTGGCGTCGAGATTTGAAAGCGGCTCGTCGAACAGGAACACGTCGGGATCGCGTACGATGGCGCGGCCCATGGCGACGCGCTGGCGCTGGCCGCCGGAAAGTTGCGACGGGCGACGGTCGAGCAGCGTGTCGAGGCCGAGGATGGCCGAGGCTTCGGCGACGCGGCGCTCCATATCCTCCTTGGCGGCCCCGGCAATCTTCAGGGAGAAGCCGAGGTTCTCGCGCACCGTCATGTGGGGATAAAGCGCGTAGGACTGGAACACCATCGAGATGTTGCGCGAACGCGGCGGCAAATCGTTGACGACGCGGCCGCCGATCTCGATCGAGCCGGCGCTGATCTCTTCCAGCCCTGCGATCATCCTGAGCGTCGTCGACTTGCCGCAGCCGGAGGGGCCGACCAGCGCGATGAATTCGCGGTCCGCGATGTCGAGGTCGATGCCGTGCACGATCCCGACATTGCCGTAGCGCTTGGTCAGCTTTTGGAGGGAAACCGTTGCCATGGGATCAGCCTTTCACCGCGCCGGAGGTCAAGCCGCCGACAAGGTGTTTCTGGACGATGTAGGTGAGGGTGAGCGCCGGGATGATCATCACCACGGCGAGCGCGCACATGCCGCGCCAGTCGATGGTGAATTCGGCCGTGTAGTCGAGCAGGCCGACCGGCAGGGTCTTGGCGCTGACCGAGCGGGTAAGCTGCGAGGCCAGCGCGAACTCGTTCCAGCAGGTCAGGAAAGCAAAGATCGCGGCGGAGGCGATGCCGGGCCCGGCAAGCGGGAACTCGACCTGCCAGAAGGCCTGCCAGCGGGTGCAGCCGTCGATCTGGGCGGCTTCCGCGAGGTCCTTCGGCACCTGGCGGAAGAAGCCGTCGATCAGCCAGATGGTGAACGGCACGTTGAGCGCGACATAGGCCAGGATCAGTCCGAAATGCGTGTCGATGATGCCGAGCCTGACATAAAGGAAGAACAGCGGCAGCGAGAGCGCGATACCCGGCACCGTGCGCGTCAGCATCAGGCCGAGGAAGACGCCCGACTTGCCGCGGAAACGGTAGCGCGCGAAGGCATAGCCGCCGGCCATGCCGATGGCCACCGCGATCATCGTCGAGGTCACCGAGATGATCAGCGAGTTGCGGAAATATTCTATGACCGGGATGCCGCCCTTGCCGATCCCTGAGAACATCGCGACATAGGCGTCGAACGAGATCTGCTGCGGGATCCACACCGGCGGCTTGGCCATGATCTCCACAGTCGGCCGCAGCGACGAAAGCACGATCCACAGGCCGGGCAGGCAGATGGTCAGCATCGCCAGGAACAGGCCGATGCGATAGGCGATGCCCAGCAGCCGGCGCTTGAGGCGGGCGGAAGAATTCTCGTCCATCACCACTCCGCACCGATCTGCGTGCGCGCCGCGGCGAGCTTGTTGAAGAAGTAGACGGTGAAGGCGATCGACAACAGGATCGAGAAATAGGCCATGGCGTTGGCCATGCCCATGCGCCCGTCGCTGTAGGCGGTGCGCGCCACCAGCGTCCACAAAAGCTCGGTGCGGCCCGCCGGCCCGCCATCGGTCATGATCTTGACGATGTCATAGGCGCGCGCCACGTCGAGCGAACGGATGGTCATGGCGATGTAGGCGAAAGGCATGACGAACGGCCAGGTCACATAGCGGAACGTCTGCCACGGCGTGCAGCCGTCGACGCGCGCCGCCTCGATTGGCTCCTTGGGCATGGCGAGCAGCCCGGCGAGGATCAGGATGGCGAAGATCGCCGTCGACGACCAGATCTCGGCGATCGAGATGGCGATGAAGGCGAGATGGCCTTCGATCAGCCACGCAATGGCATCCCTGGTGATGCCGAGCGATTGCAGGGCGTTGTTCACCAGGCCGATATTGTCGTTGAACATGAACTTGAACTGGAAGCCGACGAGGATCGGCGAGAACATCATCGGAAACATCATCAGCGTGCGCAGGATGCGCTGGCCGCGCGTCGCCTTTTCGACCAGCATGGCGAGGCCGAGGCCCAGCAGCATTTCGAGATTGAGCGCGATGGTCAGCAACAGAACCGTGCGGCCGAACGCCCACCAGAAATCGGCGTTCGCCAGGATCGAGAGATAATTGCGGAAGCCGACAAAGACGAAGAACGTTTCGGGCTTGGTCAGGCGGAACGGCGTGAAGCTGGAATAGAGCGACAAAAGCAACGGCACCACGACGACCGCCGCCAGCACGATCATCGCCGGAAGCAGCAGCAGGAATGGCGCGGATGGCTTGAAGCCCTTCATTGGGACCCTGTGAGTTGCATTCGATTGCCGCCTGTCGAGCCGGGCGGGGCAGGCATCGTCATCGTGGAACACCCGAGGCAGTGCGCGCCCTAAAACGCGAGCGCCTCCCCCATGACTGATGGGGGAGGCGGCCTTGGGAGCGGTTCTACAGCTTGCCGGCGTCTTCGAGGATTTGCGTCGCCTTGGCGGCGGCTTCGTCGAGCGCCTGCTTGGACGTCTTGTCGCCGAGGATCGCCGCCTGCAATTCGGGATAGACGGCGTTCGAGATCTCGATCCATTCAGGCGTCTGCGGCACCGCGAAGGCGTGCTTGGCTTCTTCCTGGAAGGCGGAGAGGACCTCCTTCTTGTAAGGATCGTTTTCGGCCTGCTTCAGGTCCCAGTCCCAGACCGCGGTGCGGGTCGGCAGCGGGCCCGCGGCGGCTTCCAGCTTCTGGCTGTCCTCATTGGTGAGCCACCACACCAGCGATGCCGCGGCCTCCTTGTTCGGGCAGTTCTCGGTCACCGAGAAGCCATGGAAACCGGACCAGCCGGTGCGCTTGCCGGACGAGCCTTTCGGCGCGACCTTGACGCCGACATTGCCGGCGACCTTCGACGACTTCGGATCGTTGAAGAAGCCGGCCCAGCCCGGCCAGTCCAAGTTGATGGCGACGGTGCCCGAGGCAAAACCCTGGCCCAGATCGTCCCAGAGATAGTTGGTGGTTCCGGCCGGCACGGCCTTGGCCTTGTAGAGGTTGACGAACCAGTCGAGCGCCCGCACGCCGGCTTCGGAGTTGAAGACCGGCTTGCCGTCCTTGTCGAGATACTCGCCGCCCTCGGCCACCACCATCTCGTAGAAGCGGCCGTTGATCGCCTCTTCTTTACCGGCGAACTGCGTGCCGTAGAAGTTGGGCGGGTTGGCGAAGAACTCGGCCTGGTCGGTGACTTCCTTCCAGGTGTCCGGCGGCACCAGATCATAGCCGTATTTCGCCTTGAACTTGGCCTTGTTGTCGGCGTTCTTGTAGAGGCTCTTCTGGTAGTAGAGGGCAGAGACGTCGAACTGCGCGCGCGGCAGCATCTCCAGCTTGCCATCTATGGTCGCCGCCTTGATCGTCGATGGCACGAAGGCGTCGATCTCTTCCTTGGGCAGCAATTTGCTGAGGTCGGTATAGAGGCCGGTATACTGCGGCGCGAAGGAGGAATGGTTCCAGCCGACGCACCAGTTGGTGCTGCCCGAGGCGATGTCGGACTTCAACTCCTTGTCGATGTCGAAGCCGTTCTTCTTGGTCAGGATGTTGACCTTGGCGCCGGTCGCCTTCTCCCATTCGGGGATGCGCTCGTAGAGCTTTTCATATTGCTGGCCGCCGATCAGCTTCACGTCGACGGTAACGCCTTCGAACTTGCCGGGCAGGTCGCCGGCAAGGGCCGCGCCTGCGCCTGACGCAAGCAACAATGCGCCGGCGCACACGCCGGAAAGCAGTCTGTTCATTGGTATCCTCCCTGGGTGCGCCTTGGCGGCGACCGCAACTCGTCTGATGACAAGAAGTGTTACATTCATATACAAACAAAACATTCATGGATACGTCAAGGCGAAATTTGTTTCCGCCGGCAGCATTCCTGCGTATATGAAGAATCGATTTCACTGGAGGGAAAGCCCATGGATGATAGCGAAGACGAGCGGTATCGCGCGCCTGCGCTCGACAAGGGGCTCGACATCCTGGAACTGCTGGCCGGCGTCGACGGCGGCCTGACGCAGGCGGAAATCGCCAAGAAGCTCGACCGCAGCCCCAACGAGTTCTACCGCATGCTGGACCGGCTGGTGCGACGCGGTTATGTCACGCGGCTCGACGGTGACCGCTATTCACTGACGCTCAAGCTGTTCGGCCTGGCGCAACTGCACGCGCCGGTGCGGCGGCTGGTTTCCTATGCGACGCCGTTGATGCGGGAGCTGGCGGAGACGTCGCAGCAGGCCAACCAACTCGTTGTTTTTGATCGCGGTTCCGCCGTGGTCATCGGCCAGCAGGAGGCGCCGAACTACTGGGGCATCTCGATCCGGGTCGGCGCCCACATCAGCCTGTTCGACACCGGTTCGGGACATGTGCTGCTCGCTTTCCGTTCGCAGGAGGAGCGCCAGATGATGATCTCCGAACATGTCCGCAGCACCGACAATACGGCGCAGCCGCCCGAGTTCTTTGCCCGTCTCGACCAGATCAGGGAACGGGGATATGAGATGATGGCCTCGATGCAGACTGCCGGCGTCTACAATCTGTCGGCACCGGTGCGCGGCTCCGACGGCAAGGCGATCGCGGCGCTTTCGATTCCTTACATCACCGTCGTCAACGCACCGTCCGCGCCGGACATGACCCGCACCATCGAACTGCTGCTGGCCACATGTGAAAAGCTGTCGCGTCTGGCCGGGTCGGCCGTCGGTTCATCGGTGTAATTCTTATTTGAATGAAGAATTCCTCCGTGAGATGATGTGAAAGATACGGGAGGAGCCCTGCCATGATCATCGACACCCACCTGCACCTCATCGACCGCTCGGCCTTGCGCTACCCGTGGCTTGCCGGCGTGCCCGCTCTCAACCGCGACTTCTCCTATGAGGAGTACGGCGTGGAAGCTCAACGTGTCGGCGTCGAGCGTGTGCTGCATATGGAGGTCGATGTCGACCCTGCCGATATCGAGGCCGAGACCGAACGTGTCGAAGGCCTGTCGAGACAGGCCGGCAGCATGCTGGCCGGGGCGATCGCCGCCTGCCGTCCGGAAGAGGCCAATTTTGCGGCCTATCTCGAGCGCCAGCGAGCAAAGCCGTTCGTCAAGGGTTTTCGCCGCGTCCTCCACGTCATGCCCGATGAACTCTCGGAAGGCGCGCTATTCCGGGACAGCATCCGGCGGCTCGGCGGCACCGGGCTCACCTTCGATCTCGTCGTGCTACCGCATCAGATTCCCAAGGCGATCGCGCTCGCCGATCTGGCGCCCGACGTCCAGTTCGTGCTCGACCATTGCGGCGTCCCCGACATCAAGGGCAATGGCGAGCATCCGTGGCGCGAACACATGAGCGAAATCGCGCGGCGTCCCAACGTCGTGGCCAAGATTTCCGGCGTCGTCGCCTATGCGGATCCCGGCAGTTGGACGGTCGAGACGCTGCGGCCCTATGTCGAACACACGATCGGTTCGTTCGGATGGGATCGTGTTGTCTGGGGCAGCGATTGGCCGGTCTGCACGCTGGGTGGCGGTCTCTCGACCTGGGTGGCGGCGACCCATGCGCTGCTTGCCGGTTGCAGTGTTGCGGAACGCGACAGGCTGCTCTCGGTGAACGCCCGCAAGCTCTGGCGGCTTTAACCGGCTCTGCTTGGGGCTCTTCAGATCGTCGCCGAAACGTGCCGTTCGCGGCCGTAGAGCGACACCAACAGCACGATGATGAAGCCGAGTGCTGCCTGCACCGCCGAGGGCTGGAAGCCCAGCCCGATGAGCAGCGTGTTGATCTCGGTCAGCACCAGCACGCCGGCAATGGTCCCGAGATAGCTGCCGCGCCCGCCGACCAGCGCCGCGCCGCCGACGACCACGGCCGCGATGGTCTGGAACAGGTAGGGCTGCCCGACATCGCCATAGGCCGAGCCGGTGAAGCCGAGCAGCAGAACGCCCGCCACCGCGGCGAAGAAGGCGCTTGCCGCATAGGTGATCACCCACATGCGGACGGGATCGATCAGCGCCAGAGGCGCGGCACCCGGATTGCTGCCGAGTGCGTAGAGCCGGCGCCCATAGGGCGTCCGCTCCAGCACCAGGACGACGAGCGCCGCCAGCACGACAAGACAGGGCACCAGCCATGGAACCGGCAGTGGCCCGGCCGATCCGCCGATCGACACGAAGCTCGAAACCGCTTGCGGCGCGGAGCCTGAAGGGAAGCCCGCGGTCCATAAAAGCACCAGCCCTTGCACGACCATGCCGATGCCGAGCGTGACGATAAGCGGCTGGATGTCGAGGCTGCGCGCGATGAGCCCGTTCAGGCCACCGATAAGGATCGCCAGCACGCCGACGAGGCCGCAGACCAGGACAAAATTCCAGCCATCGCCGTAGAGTTGCGCGGCCACGACATTGGCAAAGCCGATGACGAACGGGATCGACAGGTCGATGCCGCCCATGATGACGACCAGCGTCTGCCCGATCGAGGCGACGGCGAGCAGCGAGGCAAGCACCAGCATGGCGCGCACCGCAAACGGGCTGGAGTAGCCCGGAATGAGGATGATGCCGGCAAGATGCAGAAGGGCGGCAACACAGAAGGCGCCGACGACACGGGCATTGGTTGTCGCGAATAGATTTCGGCCAGCCATGTCAGCGCCTCCCGATGGCAAAGCGTTCCTGCAGCGCGGTCAGCATCACCGCCAGCACCAGTATGGCGCCGTAGGCGATCTGCAGCACGAAGGTCGAGACGTTGAACGTCGTCAGCACGCTTTGCAGCAGGAAGATGTCGACAGCGCCGATCGCGGCACCCGCGACGCCACCACGGCCGCCGGCAAGACTGACACCGCCGAGCGCCACGGCGGCGATGGCGATCAGCGTGTAGGTCGGGCCGATGTTGGGATCGGCCGACCCGATCAGCGCAGTCAGCATCAGTCCGGCGCAGCCGCCCAGGATGCCGGTCATGACATAGGCGATGAAGCGCACGAGCGTGACGTCGACGCCGGCTGTATAGGCGGCGCGATCGTCGCTGCCGACCGCCATCAGCTGGTCGTAATAGGGGCTGCGCCGCACCAGCCACCAGAAAAGGAACATCGAGGCCAGCGGCAGAAGCGAGAACGGGCCTGCCAGGGATTTCAGCCAGGCCGGCGCCGGGCCGATCGGCGCCGGCAGGATGGTCAGCGTCACCCCCGTCAGGATCAGATAGGTGCCGAGCGTGGCCACGATCGGCTGGATGCGCACGATGGTCGCCAGGAAACCGTTCGCCGCCCCGACCAGCGCACCGATGAGCAGCGCCGCCGGAACAAGCGCCAGCGGCGAGGATATTCCGGCGCGCAGGAAAAGCACCTGGATCACGATGGCGTTGACGAAGCCCATCAGCGGCCCGACCGAAATATCGATGCCGCCGCGCCCGGCGAGGATCACCGGCGTCGAGGCGATGGCCGCACCGATCAGCGGCGCCGCCAGACCAACCAGCGCACCCCAGGAGCCCGGCTGGAACCGTGCCGGGCTCAGCATCAGATTGATCGCCAGCAGGACGATCAGCAGCACGACGGCGAAGCCGACGCTTCGCCCGAGGGACAGGATGCGTGCAAAGGGTCTCATGCTGCGCGTCCGAACATGGCTGCGATCACGTTCCCGGTGGTCATCGCCTGGCCGGCGATTTCCGCCGCGACTTCATTTTCGCGGAACACCAGCACGCGATGGCAGAGAAGAAGGATCTCCTCGATCTCGCTGGACAGGATGACGAGCCCCATGCCGTCGGAAGCCAGCCCGCGAAAGACGTCGTAGAGAACATGCCGGGTCGCCACGTCGACGCCGCGCGTCGGGTCGTTGAGAAGCAACATTGCGGGGTCCAGCGCCAGGGCCCGCGCCAACAGCACCTTCTGCTGGTTGCCGCCGGACAGGGTGGTGATCGGCGCGTCGGGCCGAGGCGCTGATATCGACAGCCTTTCGCGATAGGCCTCGTAGCGCGCCTTGCGCGCCGCCGGGCTGATCAGGCCGAGGCGGGTATCGCGAGACAGCGTCGAGACGGCGAAATTGTCGAGCACCGACTGCGTCGGGAAAATGCCTTTGGCACGCCCGCGCGGAAGATAGGCGATGCCGCTCGATACGGCCTTGCGGAAGCCGGTGATGGCGCGGGATGCGCCGGGCAGATCAAGGATGACCGAACCGCCAAGCGGCGCGACAAGGCCGGCAAGCATCTCGAGGAAAAGCTCCTGGCCATGGCCATCCAGGCCGGCGAGCCCAACGATCTCGCCGGCGGCGATCGCCTGCATGATCGGGCTTGCGCCCGGCGCGATGACGAGGTCGCGGATAGTGAGGGCGGCGCGATCAGCCATGCGCCAGCTCCGCGGCGGTGCGTGGCGCCATCGCCTTGAGAAGCTCCGCCGGCGTCGAAGCGCCGCGCTCCTCGGTGCGCACCACGCTGCCGCCGCGCAGGATCGAGATGCGATCCGAAAGCGACGTCACCTCATCCATGCGGTGGGTGATGAACAGGATCAGGCAGCCTTCGCCGGCAAGCGTGCGCATCAGCGAAAAAACGGACTCGCGGTCGGCGAAGTCGAGTGCTGCGGTCACTTCGTCGAGGATCAGGATCTTTGGATCGCGCACGACCGCACGAGCAAGAACGACGAGTTGCTGTGCTGCGAGCGGCAACTGCCCGGCGGGCATGTCGAGCGGAACGTTGGTGACGGCGAAACGTTTGAGGGCGGCGGCTGCCCTGTCGCGCCGCTCGTTGCGGGGAACCGCGCGCCGGACCAGGCCGTCGAGGCCAAGCAGGATATTGTCGGTCACGCTGCGGTCCGGCGCGATCAGCACTTCCTGGAAGACCGTGGCGAAGCCTTGCGCCTGGAAGGCCGAGGGGGTTCCGCCCGAAAACGGCCTGCCTTGCAGCAGGACCGTGCCGCTGTCGGGCTGAACGATGCCGGACAGCAGCTTGACCATGGTGCTCTTGCCCGAACCATTCTCGCCCAGGATGGTGTGGATGGTTCCTGCCCGGAACGCGATCGAGGCGTCCGCAAGCGCGACCGTCTCGCCATAGCGTTTGGATATGTTTCTGATTTCAAGCATGTCGCGTTTCGAAGCTGGCAAGCCGGCCCTCCGAAAGGAGCCGGCTTGTCGAGGTCTTATCTGGCCCAGGCGTCACTTCGCGCAGGCGTCTGGCACCTTCGAATAGTCCCATCCCTTGGTCGGCGCCGGGTTGGAGAAATAGGCGTCGAGCCATTCTTCCGGCATCGGATCCTTGGGCGGCACCGGGAAGATCGATACGGCATCCGTCGTCATGCAGTCCTTGTACCAGGCGCCGAGATCGGCATTGTGGACCGGCGGAATCGGAATGAGCAGCGTGTTCAGCTTCGGCTTCTGGCCGTCGAGCATGCGTTCGCCGACGCGAAACAGCGTTTCGGCGGTCCAGTGCGGCAGCACGGCATGGCCCTCGAAGCGGTACTTGTCGGGATTGGCCTTCCAGTAGCCCAGGGCATCGCCGGTGATAGAACCGGTGATCAGCGGCGCCGGCCGGCCGGCTTCGGCGAACGCCTCCGCGACGACGCGGCTTTCGCTGCCTGTCGTCCACACCGCATCGATCGGCGCCGGGTTGGTGGCGATCGCCTGCAGCACCACCGTCTTGGTGACATTGGCCGTCCAATTGCCGTTGACCGTGCGCGAGATCTTCAGCTTGGGGTTTTCCGCCAGCGCCTTGTCGGCGCCCTGGCGCTCCTGAACCACGATCGGGTGGCCGGCGATGCCCTCGACCAGCAGGATGCTGGCGCCATCAGGCTTGGCCTTGCCGATCGCCGTCATCATGTCGTAGCCCCAGCGCGCATAGTTGGAATCGACATTGATCGCGTTCGGGCTGGTCACCGAACCGGCGGCGGTGATGAACGGGATGCCTGCCTTGGCGGCCGCATCGATGGCGTCATCGAGCGCTGTTGCCGAGCCCGGGATCGAGGTGATGATCGAGCACTTCTTGTCGATGAAGGCGCGGATCTGGTTGATCTGCTGGCTGGCGTCGTTGTTGGAATCCGACACTTCGAAGCTGGAGACGGTGCCGTCGGCGATCAGCCCGTCGACCAGGCGCTTCAGCTCCTTGGTGACGGTGACCCGCCAGGGGTTGCCCTGGTAGGATTCCGAATGGCACCATTTCCATGGCTTGGACGGCGGGTTGAAATTGTCCCAGGCCGATGGCAGCACCGTCTGCGGCGCGCCGTCATATTGCGCCTTGAGTTCATCGGGCAGCCCGCTGATGACGCCTTGTACGTCTTCGGCAAAAGCTGTCGTTGCGAGTGAGGCGAAGGCGGTTGCGGCCACAAGGCCGCGGATCAGGCTTTTCATTTGTCTCCTCCGTTCAATTTTTTCAGGCTCCTCCACCGGCAGTGCCGGTCGCCTGCGCCGGGGCGCTCTGCCGAAACAGGCGATTGAGATCGGCAATGACCTGGCTGGAACGATGCCCTGAGGTCATGCCGGAATTGACGCGGTCGGACGCGGCCTGCTGGAACGCCATGTAACCATCATGGCGAGGCCGCACCCATGCGCCCTCCAGGGTCGCGCGCGTATCGCGATAGAAATTGCCGGTCGCCGCATTGACGGCCTGATCCTCCCAGGCCGCGGCATGGCCGGGCTGTCCGCCGGCCGCGGCATAGGGGCCACGCTGGACCTCGCCGCTGGCGAGCCAGTAGGCGAAATCGGTTGCCGCCTCTTTCGCCTTCGAGAAGGCCGACACCGCTATGCCTGTGCCGCCAAGCGCCGTGCCAATCGGGCCGCTGGATCCGACAACAGGGATGTCGCCAAATGCCAGGCGATGTGGGCGAAACCCGGCCATCGCGTAGGAAACATAGCCGTAGATCAGCGGTGCGCAGACGATCGGGGATCCGGCCTGCGCCATCCGCTCCGAAACGGCGATCGGATCCATCTCGAAGCAGGCCGGGTCGACCAGCGCGGCAATCTCGCGCATTGTCTCGAAGACTTCGCTGCCGGCCTCGCCGTCGATGAGATCGTTGGACGGGTCGGTCGCGCAAGCATGCCCGAGATTGCCTGCGAGCGTGAAGAACACCATCATCGAATGCGGTGGCCGCAACGGCAGCAGCACGCGTGCCTGCCGGGCGAGATCGAGCACTTCGCTCCATCGCGATGGCGGTGCGCCAAGCGCATCGGGCCGCCATGCCTGGACCTGCGTCGCGGCATCGATGGGAAACGCCCACTGCCGTCCCTGCCATGTGTAACTCGGATAGGACTGGCCGACGCTGCCGGAGGAAAGTGCCGCGCGCTCCGCCTCGCGGCCGGCGACATCGAGCGGCTCCAGGCAGCGTTCGGCGGTGATCTGGCCGACATGCGGATGGTCGATGACGATCAGATCATAGGCGCGCGCCAGTTCCTCGACCGGGAAGGACTCGAAGTCCTGCAGCGAACGCTTGTCCCATTCGACGGCAATGCCGGTTTTCTGCTTCCACAGCGACGAGCAGGCGACCATCGGATCATAGCCGCGCGGATGGTTCCAGGTCATGCCCCTGAGCGTGGGCTTTAGGAAGCGCGTGGTCACAGGCCGAACTCCTCGCGGATCGCGGCGCTATGCTCGCCGATGCGCGGTGCTGCCCGGTCGACCTTGGCCCTGATGCCGTCGACCCTGAGCGGCGAACTGGTGGTAAGGATCGAGACATCGTCCTCGCGCGTCACCGTCTGCAGCATGTCGAGCGACTGGAAGCCCCCGCTTGCCAGCATTTCCGGCCAGGTCAGCACCTTGGCGCACCAGATGTCGGCGGGTTCGAGAACATCAAGCCACTCGTCGACCGTCCTGGTCGCGATCCGCTGCGCGACGATCGCCTTGATGTCGTCGCGCGCGGTGAACCAGGATGCCGGCTTGTCGCGGTAGGGCGCCAGTTCCTCCAGCGACAGCAGGTCGGCGAGTTTCGGGATCGGTGTCATGGCGATGGCGAGGTAACCATCCTTGGCGGGATAGACGCCGTAAGGTGCCGACAGATAGGCATGCGCGCTGCGGAAGCTGGAGCGGCGCGGCAAACGCCGGCCGTCATTGAGATGCGTGGTCAGTACCTCGAACTGGAAGTCGACCAGCGCTTCCAGCAGGCTGGTTTCGATATGGCTGCCCTGGCCGGTGATGCCGCGCCGCACAAGGGCGGCCAGTATGCCTTGCGCGCATGCCGCGCCCGCCAGCATGTCGCCGATAGCAAGCCCGAACGGCACCGGCCCCTGGTCCTCGTCGCCGTTCAGCCACATCACCCCGGAGCGCGCCTGCGCCAGGAGGTCCTGGCCGGGCCGCTTGACCCATGGGCCGTCCTCGCCATAGCCGCTGATCGAGGCATAGACCAGGCGCGGGTTGATCTTGCGGACCGCCTCGTAGTCGAGGCCGAGCCGTTCGATGACACCCGGCCTGAAATTCTGGATCAGCACGTCGGCCTTCGCCAGCAGGCCGCGCAGCGCCTTGAGATCCGCCTCGTCCTTCAGGTCGATGGCGAGGCTTTCCTTGGCCCGGTTGATGGCATGGAAGATGGTGGAATCACCGCCGATCTCGGTGTCGCTGAGATAGAGCCGGCGCGACAGGTCGCCGCCGTCCGGACGCTCGATCTTGATGACGCGGGCGCCGAGATCCAGCAGCCTGAGCGAGCAGTAGGGCCCGGACAGGAACTGGCTCATGTCGACGACGACGAGACCGGCAAGCGGCAATTCGGCTGCTGCCGGCATTTCTACTTCTCCGTCTTGCCGAGGAAATCGGCAGGGTTGCGGTACTTCACCGTCTGCAGATGCTCGCAATAGAGAACGAGTTCGCCTTCGCCCTTGAACACCTGGTAGCTGGCGCGGATCAGCCCCATGTCCTTGTAGCGCGGCGTCTTGTCGAGGTTGGACCGGATCGAATAGATCGTATCGCCGATGAAGACGGGCTTTATGAAGCGGAGCTTGTCGTAGCCATAGGAAAACGCGTTGACGCAGTTGGTTGCGACGAGCCCCAAGCCAGCCGAGAAGACGAAGGCGCCCGCCACCAGCCGCTTGCCGAAAATGCCCTCTGTCTCGGCAAACATCTGGTCCTGCACGTAAGGATGGATGTCGAGCACCAGCGTGTTGAACAGGTGGCTGTCCCCTTCGGCCATGGTGCGGCGCAACGAGCGGATCTTCTGGCCGACCGGCCAGTCCTCGTAGAACCAGTTCTCGGCGTTCCAAACCGGCAAGGCGGCATGTTCCGCGGGCATGTTGGCCGGATGCGTCGAGGCGACGCCGACGGTCGGTGCGAAGTCGTTCATCGCTGGCTCCGCTGGCACTGCGCAAGGCACGGCACAAGTTTCGGAACACGCGTCAAGGCGCCAGATTGCACGACGTCTCCTCCCGTCAATCTTCTTTTGTAAATACTATTTTCACATATGGGGTTGCGTTGCAAGCGAGGACGGGCGAAATTTTGGCTGTTCCCGCTGCGCTCGAGCCCGGCGGAACAGGGAGGAAAACATGCGCGATGCCTGTCTGGTCTTTGTCGGCAGCCTGAACCGGGAGGCGCCCTATTTTCAGGGCGCACGCGGCGTCGGCCTCGGCGTCTACAGCTTCGACGAGGAGACGCTGGAAACACGAAAGCTGGCCGAGACCAGTGACATCGACAATCCGACCTTCCTTTCGGTGACGCCGGATGGTTCGCGCCTCTACGCCAATTCGGAAGTCTTCGCCTGGCGCGAAGGAACGGTTTCGGCCTACGGCTTCGACCGCGCCTCGGGCACGCTCACTTACCTGAACAAGCAGCCGTCACTCGGCAGCATCACCGCGCATAACACCATCACCCACGATGGCACGAAGCTGCTGGTCGCCAATTACGGCATGGGCGAGGGCGGTCCGGATCGCGCAGTCGCGGTCTATGGCTTCGACAGCGATGGCGCCTTGTCGGCTCCTCTGGCCAGCGTTTCGCACAAGGGCACTGGCCCGAACGCAATCCGGCAAGAGCGCTCGCATGCCCATAGCGTCACCGAAACCATCGCCGGCGGAACGGCCATCGTCGCCGATCTCGGCATCGACCGGCTGGTGTCCTACCGGATCGAGCACGATGGCAATCTGACCAAACTGGCCGAATCCGCTTTGCCGCCGGGCGCCGGTCCACGCCATCTCGCCTTGCATCCGAACGGCCGTTTTGCCTTCGTCATGAACGAGCTGGATTCGACCATCGTGTCGATGGCGCTGGACAAGGCAAGCGGCAAGCTCTCGACCATCGACGCCAGGGCGGCCGTGCCGGCCGAGGCGCGCCAGGCCAATCACTGCGCCGATATCCAGATCTCGCCCGACGGCCGCTTCCTCTACGGCTGCAACCGAGGCCATGACAGTGTGGTCATCATGGCCGTCGACCAGCAAAGTGGCGCGCTGAGCCTTGTCGGCCATGTCCCTTGCGGCGGCGCCACGCCGCGCAACCTGGCGCTGACGCCGTCGGGCGACCACCTGTTCTCGGCCAACCAGAATGCCGACCGCATATCGATCTTCGCGCGCGACGCCGAGAGCGGCCGGCTGACCGACACCGGCCGTGCCATCGAGATCGGCACGCCGATGTGCGTCAAGATCGTGCGGTGAACCGTGCGCGACATCGGCATCGAAGCTTCGGACTGAAACGGGCCGGAGCTCAGGCCGGGCGATCCGGGTTGACGGGTGGCTTCGCCGGAGCTGTTGACGGAGCATTGAACGAAAAAACCCGCCTGCGCGGCGGGTTCCTGGCGCAACTCAGCACCATAGATAAATATCTACCATAGCTGCCTTCACCCAGTCAAGAAAAAATTCCTATTTTGAGAGCTGCCGGCCATGGAGGCTGCTGACACAGCCGGACCGGCCGTCGTCAGGCCGCCTTTGTCAACGCGAGTTCGCACGCTGGAGCTCAGGCCTGTTGGATTGCCGAGAGCTTCCAGCTCGAGCCATTCTGACGCGTGAAGGTCCACAGCTCCGTCGTCTCCGTGGGATGATCCTTGTCGCCCTCGACGACCTTGCCGCTGGCCCGTTCGCGCATCACGTCGCGCGATTCATAACGCAGGGCCGCCGTGGCATAGTCGCGGTCATCCTCGCGCCAGCTTTCCGCGATGTCGGCCTGCAGGAGGGTGACGTCGGATACCTCGTTCCTGAGGCCCTTCTTCGCATTGTCGGCCAGCTCTTCAGAGAGATAGGACACCATTTCGGGAGTCGTCGTCTTGCGCAACGCGGCATGATCCTCACGCCCGAACGCTTCCTGGACATCGCTCAACAGCTGCTGGAATGCGTCGAGGTCGGTCTGGGCGAGCCGGATTTCATCGGAACCGGTGGCCGCCGCGGAGCCTCCGCCTGAACCGCCGCCAAAGCCGGGAATGGCGAAAGAACGCGCATTGTTGGCATCGCTCTGTCCGGCTGCGCGGTTTTCAAATCGCGAGGCATTGCCGGCGCCGGCGAGCGCAGGGGCGGGGCCACGCGCGGATTGCGACCGGAAGAACCTGATTGCCAGCATGATGGCGCCACCGATCAGCACGGCCTGCAGCAGGAAACCGAACATGCCCGCCAGCCCGCCGAAGCCCTGGCCCAGGAGCAGCCCGATCAGGCCGCCGATCAGCAGGCCGCGCATCATCGTTCCACCGAAGCCGCTCATGAAGCCGGGCCTCTGCGGGCCGGCCTGCGGCTGCCGGGCCGCGGTATTCACGCCGGTATTGGGCGTCATCGAACGCTCGACCGGAGCGGTCGGCGCCGGGGCCGTCCTGGTTGGCGGCGCTGATTGGAACGTGCGCATGCCGCGGCTGCCGAAACTGCCGCCGCGACGGGCCTCGGCATGGTCTACCGCGACCATGGAGAATGCCAGGAACAGTCCGGCAAACAGGGCGGCAAATCGGCTTGTGCGGGAAATCATCTGGACGGACCTTTTATCGATGTGGTTTCGGAAATTCTCGACAGACGTCGGGCCGGCTACCGGCGTGCGGTCAATCGAACAGCTCTTCGAAGAACGATTTCTTCCGTTTCGGATAGCGGTGGCCCTGCGAGCGCGCATAGTCGTCATCGCGGTCCCGGCCATGCTGGGGCTGGGAGAACGCTGCCGGCTGTGGCGCGGGCGAGGCCTCCTTGGCCGATCTCTCGATGATCTTGTCGAGTTCGCCGCGGTCAAGCCAGACGCCACGGCACTGCGGGCAATAATCGATCTCGATACCCTGGCGTTCGCTCATCACGAGCGCGACGCGGCAGGAGGGGCAAACCAATCCAAGAAGGGAAGACGATGTCATATGGGGCTCCAAACCAAAAGAGATGAGCCCGCTTGACCGAAAGGATGGAAACAGGCCCGTTAAAGCGGTCCGACATCACGGTCGCGAGGTGCGACAGTCAGAGGGGCCCGGCCCGCATGCGAGAGTTAGGAATGGAGAACCGCGCCTTCAAGAGCGACATTGTCCGCGAGGATCGAATTTGTTCCCCATCGCTGACGTTATTGCGCTTCGAGCGTTGGGTACCGCGCCTGCGCCAACGACCCCGGCGTCCCTGCTCAGACCGTCACCACGATCTTGCCGAACTGCTCGTTCGATTCGAGATAGCGATGCGCCTCGACGATCTGCTCGAACGGGAAGGTCCTGTCGATGATCGGCTTCAGCGTGCCGGCCTCCAGCCCTTCGAGGATGAACGCCTTGGCGGCTTCCAGCTTCGCTGGGTCGCCGGTGATCTCGTGGACGAGGTAGCCGCGCAGCGTCAATGTCTTGCCAAGCACGGCCGGCAAGGGAAACGGCGTCGGCTCGAAGCTCAACCCGCCATATTCGATCGCCGCCGCGAGCGGCTCGAAAATCGGGCCGCCGATCGCGTCCAACACGATGCGCACGCCTCGCGGCCCGGCGATCCGGCGTAGCCGCGCCTCCAGATCCTCCTCGGCCAGGACCACGACTTCAGCCGCGCCGGCGTCGAGCAGGGCCTGCTTCTTCGTCGAGGTCCGTGTCACCGCGATCGCCGTCGCGCCGACGCTGTTGGCGATCTGGATCGCGGCAAGCCCGACGCTGCTCGAGGCTGCCGTGATGACGACGAAGTCCTCGTTGCGTAGCCTGGCGATGTCTATCAGCGCGCCATAGGCGGTGAGGTACGGCATCCACATCGCGGCCGCGGTCCGCCAGTCGAGTGATATCGGATTTTTGACGACGAGCCCGGCAGGATAGGTAACAAGCTCTCCGTAAGCCGGCCAGCGGATCATCGATTGCGGCGGGATGACGCCGACGGCATCACCCGGAGCCAGACCCGTCACGGCTTCGCCGACCGCTTCGATGAGGCCTGCGGCCTCCAGGCCAAGCCCGGAGGGCAGGGTGGGCGTCTCGATATAGGTGCCCGCGCGCAGTAGCGCCTCGGCGCGATTGAGGCCGAGCGCCTTGACGCGGATCTGAACCTCGCCCGGGCCGGGTAGGGGAAGATCCACATTTTCGATCCGCAGGACCTCGGGGCCACCATGCCGATGAAAGCGAACGACGCGCGCCATTGGGTCTACTCCAAATTGTTTGAACCGAAAGGAGCTATGTCGCCAAGGCGAAGTTGGATAAATAGCAATGGGAGCAGAACAGTAGAAACCAGGAGTTTCGAATATGGATCGCCTTGAGAGCATGGCCGTGTTCGTCAGGGCGGTCGACCTCGGCTCGTTCGCGGCGGCCGCGGCCGCACTCGATCTGTCCGGACCGATGGTCGGCAAACACGTCCGGTTTCTGGAGGAGCGTCTCGGCATGCGCCTGCTCAACCGCACCACGCGCCGGCAGAACCTCACCGAGTTCGGACGCGCCTACTACGACCGCTGTCGGCTGGTGCTGGCCGAGGCCGAAGCTGCCGATCAACTTGCCGCCGGCCAAATCTCGGAGCCGCGGGGCAAGCTGCGCGTCACCATGCCGGCGCATTTCGGCCGCCACTGCGTAACACCCGTGCTGCTGAAACTGGCGCGGCAATATCCGATGCTGGAACTCGATCTGTCGCTCAGCGACCGCTTCGCCGATCTTGCCGAGGACGGCTACGATCTTGCCATCCGAACCGGTGATCTGGAGGACAGGGCAGGCGTGATCGCGCGCCGCGTCGCGAGCCAGGACATGATTGTCTGTGCGGCGCCGTCCTATCTGAAAATTCAGGGCGAGCCACGGCGGATCGAAGATCTCGCCAATCATCATGCCATCGTATATCGCCGGCTCGGCCAAGCCGTTCAGCCTTGGCTGTTCCCGCGCGAAGGACAACCAGCACAGGAGATCATGCCCGGCAGCCGGCTGCGGCTCGACGATCTCGATGCCATCGCCGATGCTTCGGCCGAGGGCATGGGGCTCGCCTGGTTGCCATGGTGGCTGGTTCGCGAGCGCATTCAGGCAGGCGCGCTGGTCGAGCTCTTGCCGGACCAGCCGCGATATCTTTATGACTGCCACGCCCTTTGGCTGCAGACGCCTCACTTGCCGCTGAAAGTTCGGCTGGCCGTCGATGCGCTGGCGGCCGCCTTGCCGAAACGGATGGCGTGATCGCCAGCGCTCGCGGCCACTCTCGTTTTGGATCGCGCGGACATTCCGTGGAGAGGCGCCTCCGGCTCTTTGAGGCATCGCTTTCCAATGCGATATGGGGCAAAGCTGGCGGCATGCACGCGCATTGCGGGAGAGACGGTTGATGACCAAAGGTTCGGATCTGTTCGTGGCGGCCCTCGAGAACGAAGGGGTCGACCGGATATTCGGCATTCCGGGCGAGGAGAATCTCGACATCGTCGAATCCATCCGCCGCTCCTCGATCCAGCTCATCCTGACCCGTCACGAGCAGGCGGCCGCCTTCATGGCCGCGACCTATGGCCGGCTCACCGGCAAGCCAGGTGTGTGCATCACCACGCTCGGCCCCGGCGCGCTCAATCTGACGACCGGCTCGGCCTATGCGCTGCTCGGCGCCATGCCGATGATCATGATCACCGGCCAGAAGGGAATCCTGTCGTCCAGGCAGGCGCGGTTCCAGATCGTCGACATCGTCGCGGCGATGAAACCGCTGACCAAGCTGTCGCGCCAGATCGTCTCGCCCAAAATGATCCCCTCGCTGGTGCGCGAAGCCTTCCGCGTCGCGCAGGAAGAGCGGCCGGGTCCCGTGCATCTGGAACTGCCGGAAGACATTGCGGCGGCGGAGTGCGATCCGGTTCCGCTGGTGCCGACGCATCCGGTCGAACTGCCGCTGGCCGGTGCGGGCGCGCTCGACCGCGCCGCCCGCATGATCATCGAGGCCAAACGTCCGCTGCTGATGTTCGGCGCCGCGGCGTCGCGGCCGCGCGTCACGCCCGATGTCGCCCAGTTCGTGCTGCGCACCCAAATTCCCTATTTCACCACGCAGATGGGCAAGGGCACCGTGCCCGGCGGCACCGAACTCTACATGGGAACGGCGGCCCTTTCGGAACGCGACTACGTGCACGAAGCCATCGAACAGGCCGACCTGATCATCACCATCGGTCACGACACGGTCGAGAAGCCGCCCTTCATCATGGGCGTCAAGGGGCCGAAGGTCATCCATGTCGGCTATCAAACCGCCGATGTCGAGCAGGTCTATTTCCCGCAGACCGAGATCGTCGGCGACCTCGGCCCTTCGCTGGCGCTGCTGGCGGATCGCATCGAGGGCAAGATCCCCAACGCGCAGGCTCTGTTGCCGTTGCGCGAAGGCATTCTGAGCCGCATCGCCGCGCGCGGCACGGAAGACCGCTTCACCCCGCAACGCATCGTGCATGACGTGCGCGCCGTGATGCCGGCCGACGGAATCCTTGCCCTCGACAACGGCATGTACAAGATCTGGTTCGCGCGCAATTACCGCACGCGCATGGCGAATACGCTGCTGCTCGACAATGCGCTGGCCACCATGGGCGCGGGGCTGCCGTCGGCGATGATGGCGGCACTGCTCTATCCGCAGCGCCGCGTCATGGCCATCTGCGGCGACGGCGGCTTCATGATGAACAGCCAGGAACTGGAGACCGCCGTCCGGCTCAAGCTCAATTTTGTCGTCCTGCTGCTCGAGGACCACGCCTATGGCATGATCCGCTGGAAGCAGGCGGTCGACGAGTTTCCGGATTTCGGCATGACCTTCGGCAATCCCGATTTCGTCAAGTACGCCGAGGCTTATGGCGCCAAGGGAACCAGGGTCGGCGCGATCGCCGAATTCCGGCCGGCGCTGGAGCAGGCCTTCACCGGCGGCGGCGTCCATCTCGTCGTCGTGCCCATCGACTATTCCGAAAACATCAGGGTGCTTGTCGACGAATTGCGTAAGCGGCTTCCAGCGGTCCAGGCGACCTGACGGCGGCCGGCGCCAAGGCCGTCGATGCCGAGATGCCTGGCTGGTTGTGAAGGCGTTTTCATCTGGCGTCGGGGGACCAGTCCGTCTCGATCAAGGGAATCTGCGGCGCCGCATCACGCGGCAACGTTCCCTTGGTCCTGGGGTCGTCGGCGATTTCAAAGCCGGTCGCAAAGGGCTCAAATCCGCAGGCCCTGTAGAAACCGATGACACTGTGATGGTCGAAGCTGCTGGTATGCAGCCAAATGCGGCTGGGCCGAAGACGCCATGCCTGGTCGAGCGCGCCGGCCATCAGCCGCTTGCCGAAGCCGCGGCCGGTCAGGGAGGGGAACAGGCCGAAATAGGTGATCTCGATCTCGTTGTCCTCGGCCGCCGAGAACTCGACCATGCCGACATGGGCGCCGCTTTCATCATGGCCGTAATAGAGATGCTGGCGCGGATCGGCGAAATGCGCGGCGATCTCGGCATCCGACATTTCGGCGGCGTGATCCCAGAGCCAGGGAGCGCCGATCTCCAGGAAGATTGCACGGTAGGAAGCACTGTCGGGTTTCGCGATCCTTGTCATGGTCAACGGCCGCGCGAGACCCGGCACCGGCGCGCGCGCTTCCATCCATGTCACCGCATTGACGATCTTGCCGGCCGGCACCCGCCGATAGCCAACCGTTAGATTGGTGATTTCATCAGGCAATCTGCCTTCGGTGACCAACATCTGTCCTCGACCTTCCCCACCGGCGCGCAAGAAGCTGATGCCAACTCTGCGCTCGCCTGCCAAGAGGCTCCCGAGGTGGGTCAAGATTTTTGGCCCGCCTGTCTCTTGCGTTTCACAGAGATGGCATATGAGATATGATACACCATCGAACGGAAAGCGGAATATCATGCCTGAGCGAATTGCCGACGAGGCCATTTTGAACGCGGTCGACGACGGCTTCGCGCGGCAGGTGGAATTCCTCGCGAACCTCGTGCGCTTCCCCTCGCAACGCGCCGAAGAACACGCGGCGCAATCCTTCATGGCAGCCGCGTATGAAGCAGATGGCTATACGGTGGACATGTGGCGTGTCGATGTCGATGCGATCCGCGACCTGCCGGGCTTTTCGCCCGTGGCCGTCTCCTATGACGACGCCTTCAACGTCGTCGCCACCCACATGCCGCGAAACGCGACCGGCCGCTCGCTGATCCTCAACGGCCACATCGACGTCGTGCCGACGGGCCCGCTCGATCGCTGGCTGCGCGATCCCTATGATCCGGTCATCGAGGACGGCTGGATGCATGGTCGCGGCGCCGGCGACATGAAGGCTGGGCTCTCGGCCTGCCTCTACGCGCTGGCCGCACTGCGCCGCCTCGGCTATCAGCCGGCCGCGAAGGTCTTCCTGCAATCGGTGGTCGAGGAAGAGTGCACCGGCAATGGCGCGCTCGCTTGCCTGCAGCGCGGTTACCGCGCCGACGCAGCCTTCATCCCCGAACCGCTGGAGCCGAAGCTGATGCGGGCGCAGGTCGGCCCGATCTGGTTTAGGGTCGAGGTCGACGGCGATCCCCAGCATGCGTCGGGCGCTTTCTCGGCCGGCGCCAACGCCATCGAAAAGGCTTTCCTCATCATCCAGGCGTTGAAGCAGCTCGAAATCGTCTGGAACGCGCGCAAGGTCGACGACAGGCATTTCTGCGATCACCCGCATCCGATCCGTTTCAATCTGGGCAAGATCGAAGGCGGCGAATGGACATCGAGCGTCCCCGCGCGCTGCGTGTTCGAGATGCGTGTCGCCACCTATCCCGGCCAGAAGCTGGAGGATGCCAGAGCCGAGCTCGAGGCCTGCATCGCCGACGCGGCCCGCGCCGATCCGTTCATGGCCAACCGCCCGCCCAGGATCACCTACAATGGCTTCATGGCCGAGGGCTATGTGCTGGAGGGCGCCGACGAGATGGAAACCGTGCTGCGTCGTAGCCATGCCGCCGTCTGGGGCGAGCCGCTGCAGGAACACGTCACCTCTGCCACCACCGATGCGCGCTTCTTCGGCCTCTACGCTGACACGCCGGCCATCGTCTACGGTCCGATCTGCCGCATGCCGCATGGCTATGACGAGGCGGTGGACCTCGAATCAGTACGCAAGGTCACCCAGACGATCGCGCTGTTCATCGCCGACTGGTGTGGGCTGGAGTCTGTCGACCCCGAGGCAAGACGATGACCGGCGCCGTGACCGATGCATTCGGCGAGACGCTGGCCGAAGACGCGCCCGATGTCCCGATTGCCGATGCGCTTGCCATCCTGCGCCAGCACTACGGCCTTGCCGGAACCGCTCAGCCCTTGCCCGGGGAGCGCGACCACAATTTTCACATCCGCACCGATGGCGAGGGCGAATTTGTCCTGAAAATCTCGCATCCGGCGGAAGAGGCCGGCTTCACCGATTTCCAGAACAAGGCGCTGGACCACATCCTTGCTGTCGATCCTGCCTTGCCGGTTCCCTCGGTGCGCAAAAGCCTCGATCGCGATGCGCAGTTTACGGTCAGCATCGGCGGTTCGCAGCCGCGTATCGTCCGGCTGGTCACCTATCTGCCCGGCCAGTTGCTTTCGCGCTCGCCGGTGTCGGCTGCGCAAGATCGCAATCTCGGCATCTTCCTCGCTCGGCTTGGCCGGGCACTGCGCGGCTTTTTCCACCCGGCCGCCGGCAGCGACCTTTTGTGGGATATCCGCAAGGTCGCCAAGACGCGGCCCATGCTGGCGCATATCGCCGATGCCAGGCACCGGGCCATGGTCGAGCGCGTCATCGATGCCTTCGAGGAGCATGCCGCACCCATTATTCCCAGCCTGCGCGCCCAGATCGTCCACAACGACATGAATTCCTACAATGTGCTGATGGACGCATCGCGGCCCGAGATCGTCAGCGGCATCCTCGATTTCGGCGACATGATCCATTCGCCGCTGATCTGCGATCTCGCCATCGGCGCCGTCTACCGCTGGCCGGCCGACGGCCACCCGCTGGCGCCCGCCGCGCGCTTCGTTGCTGGCTACCAGTCGGTGCAGCCGCTCGAGGCCGAGGAGATCGGCATCCTGTTCGACCTGATCCGTGCCCGCCTTGCGCTCATCGCCAACATTGCCACCTGGCAGGCGGAGCGCTTCCCGGCCAAGCGCGACTATGTGCTGCGCCTCATCACCGAGGTCTGGGCCTCGCTCGAGCGGCTGGACGGACTGTCACACAGCGATGCCCGCCGTTATTTCCTCGATCATTCCAATCCGGAGTAGACGCTCGTGTCCCAATCCTCGCCCGCAAATGCCTCCGCCGATGCCGGTGCATCAGCATCCGAGCGCGCGCTGCTGGAGCGCCGTGCCACGCTGCTCGGCCCGACCTATCGCGCCTTCTACCGCAACCCGATCCATCTCGTGCGTGGCAGCGGCGTCTGGCTCTACGATGCCCAAGGTCGCAAGTATCTCGATGCCTACAACAACGTCGCTTCGGTCGGGCATTGCCATCCACGTGTCGTCGAGGCGCTGTCGGGGCAGGCGGCCACGCTCAACACCCACACGCGTTACCTCAGCGAAATCATCCTCGACTACGCGGAAAGACTTCTCGGCACGCTTCCGCCCCATCTCGGCCATGCCATGTTCACCTGCACCGGCAGCGAGGCCAACGATCTCGCCATCCGCATCGCCCAGCATTCGAGCGGCAATACCGGCGTGATCATCACCGATTTCGCCTATCATGGCGCCACCATCGCCACCGCGCAGCTGTCGCCGGCCGCGGTCGGGGCGAAGGGCGTGCCCGCGCAGCACAGGACCGTGGCCGCCCCGGATACGTTTCGCGATCAGGGCCGGGCCGCACGCGATTTCGCCAGGAATGTCGCCGCCGCCATTGAGGACATGCGCGCACAGAACGTGCGCCCGGCGGCGCTGCTGATCGACTCGGCATTTTCCAGCGACGGAATTTTCTTCCCCGATGCGTCGGCGATGCGCGAGGCCGCCGATCACGTCAGGAAGGCGGGCGGCATCGTCATTGCCGACGAAGTCCAGTCCGGCTTCGGCAGGCTCGGCCAGGGCATGTGGGGTTTCGCCAATTACGGCCTCGAACCTGACATCGTCACCATGGGCAAGCCGATCGGCGACGGGCATCCGATGGCCGCGGTCATCGTGCGGCCGCAGCTTGTTGCCTCCTTCGGTTCCAACACCGGCTACTTCAACACATTCGGCGGCAATCCTGTCGCCGCCGCCGTCGGCATCGCGGTGCTCGACGTGATCGAAGGCGAGGGGCTGGTCGAGAATGCGCGCACGGTTGGGGCCTATACGGGCGAGCTGCTGCGCGCCTTGCAGGGTCGCCACGCCATGGTCGCCGATGTCAGGCATAACGGTCTTTATTTCGGCGTCGAGTTGACTGCGGAGGGGGACGAGGCGCTGGCCTCCACCAGGACGTCGGCGGTCGTCGAAGCCATGCGCGAGGACGGCGTGCTGATCTCGTCGTGCGGTCCGCGCGGCAACGTGCTGAAGATCAGGCCGCCGCTGCCGTTCGCCAGGGACAATGCCGAGCAACTTGCCGAAACGCTCGATCGCATCCTGTCGCGCTGGTGAGGGGATAGGAAAGGGGGCGGCGATCGACATGCTGAAGCTCGAACATCAGACCCTGAACGACCGCGCCTATGGCGCGCTCAAGCAGGAGCTGATTTCGGGCGGCTTCAGCCCGGGCCAGACATTGGTCATCCGCAAGCTTGCCGAGACGTTCGGCATTTCGACGACGCCGATCCGCGAGGCGCTGCAACGGCTCGTCGCCGAGCGGCTTCTGGAATTGCAGAACAACCGCTCGATCATCGTGCCCTTGCTGTCTGCCCCCGCCTTCGAGGAACTGACGCGCATCCGCGTCGCGGTGGAGGGGCTGGCGGGCGAGATGGCCGCCTCGCGCATCACCGAAGACGGGCTGGTCGACATACAGGCCACGCTGGCGGGCATGCAGCGCGCGATCGAGGCGGGCGACGCCGGGGCCTATCTCTCGCTCAACGAGGCCTTCCACTTCGCCATCTACCGGCATGCCGGCGCGCCGATCCTGCTCAACATGATCCGTGACCTCTGGGGGCGGGTTGGGCCCTATCTCAAGCTCCTGATGCAGGCTGAGCGCTACAAACCCCAGTCGAACGAGGCGCATCGCAAGATCGTCGCGGCATTGGCGCAGCGCAACGGCGCCGACGTCAGGACCTCCATAGAACAGGACATCGCCACGGCGGCGGCGGTGCTGGCGGGGAACCTTCGCGCGGCCGAATGACGACGCGATGCCGTCGCGGCCCGGCGATCGGCCTATCCGGTCTTGTCCAGCCGGTCGCGAAGCATACTCCACGGCAGCAGCGCGTTCGGCGCGAAGCGCAAGAGGCTGTGGAACGGCATCGGCGACGGCGGCCCAAAGGGCAGTGGCAGATCGCGGGCGTCGGCTCCACCGGCCCAGTCCGCAAGCACCTTGCCCATGGCCGTGGTCATGGCGATGCCGCGGCCGTTGCAGGCGCGACCGGCGATCAGCCCCGCTCCGAGATCGATGAGGTGGGGCAGGAAATCGGGTTCGACCGCAGCCATTCCCGACCAGCCATAAGCGAGCGGCGGCAGGTCCGGGAGCTCGAGATGCCGGGCCAGCCGCCGCCGGATCGTCTGCGGCAGGCGTCGATCCGCACCCGGGCCCAAGACATGCATGCCGCCGCTGATCAGCCGGTTTTCGGCATCGAAGCGGTAGGTGAAGAGATTGCGTCTCGTGTCGCCGACGCCTTGCCCGCCGGGCAACAGGCGGCTGCGCACCTCGCGCGGCAGCGGCGCCGTCGCGATTTGGAAGATTTTCAGCGGGAAATAACTTTTCCGAAGCTCCGGATTGAGCCGTCCGCCATAGGCATTGGTGGCGATCAGCACCTTTCCGGTGCGCACCGAACCCGTTTGCGTCTTAAGTGACCAGCCGTCCGCGATGGGGTCGATCGCTGCGACGCGCGTGTGCTCGAACAGGCGCGCGCCGGCTTTTTCCGCCACGTCGGCCAGGCCGCGCGCATAGGCGACCGGATTGAGCACGCCTCCGGAACGATCCATCCAGCCGCCGGCATAGCCGCGCGCGCCGGTCAGCGCCTCCGTTTCTTGCCGGTCCAACACGACGGCAGGCCGGCCGCGCTCCGCCCATTGCCCTGCGCGTGATTTGACCTTTTCGAGCGCGACAGGGGAATGTGCCGGCTGGATCCAACCGTTCTGCACCGCGTCGCACTTGATGTCGTGCCGCCTGATCAGGCCGAAGACCAGGTCGGCGCTGCCAGCGGCGAAGTCGATCAGCCTCTCGCCGCGCGCGGGGCCCAGATGGGCCTTTATCGCATCCGGATCCATTTTGGCGAAGTTCGGTACGATGAAGCCGGCATTCCTGCCGGTAGCGCCCCAGGCGATGGTTTCGGCCTCGAGAACGGCGACCGAAAGACCTCTGGCCGCGGCATGCAAGGCCGTCGAAAGGCCGGTGAAGCCGCCGCCGACGATGGCAAGGTCGACATCGAGCTCGCCTTCCAGCGCCGGGCGGAGGCGGGTCTCACGGCTGACCGCGTGCCAAAGCGAAAGCGCTTCCTGCCGGGCCATTGCGGTCACGAGCCGCTCTCGCTGGCGGCCACCTTCGCCCGCTTGCCGAGCCGTGCCCGCCCCGGCCGTTCCCCGAACAGTCCGTTGGGGCGGACCAGGAGGATGATGCACAGCATGACGCCGATTGCCACGATCTGCAGGGATGCGGCGCGGGCCTGTTGCTCCGGCGGGAACAGCGCGCTGGTCAGCGTGCCCGACCCGGCCCATATCCCCCAGACCAGGATGCTGCCGATGACGGCACCGGCATTGCTGCCCGAGCCGCCGACGATCAGCATCACCCAGACCTGGAAGGTCAGGATCGGCAGGTAATTGTCCGGCGCGATGAAGCCGGTGAAATGCGCCTGCAAGGCGCCCGCAAGCGCCATGATGGCGCCGCCGACCGCAAAGGCCTGGACACGGTAGAAGCGCGCGCTCTTGCCGAGCGAGATCGCCGCCCGCTCGTCCTCCCGCAGCGCCTTCAGCACCCGGCCCCACGGGCTGCGAGACAGGTGCTCCAGCGCCAGATAGGCGACCAGCGTGACCGCCGAGACGACGGCAAGGTTCGACAGGTTGAACAGCAGCGGCGTCTCGGCGAGGCTGCCGAAAGGGCGCGGGATGAAGCCGATGCCGAACGGACCGCCGGTCAGTTTCTGCGCATTAAGCGCGACCAGTTGCACGACCACGGCGACGCCGAAGGTGGTGATGGCAAGGTAGTCGGATCTGAGCCGCAACGTGGCGATGCCCGTCAGGGCCGCGGCGATGCCGCCGACGACCATGGCGCCGACCCAGCCGGCCAGGATCGGTAGCCCAAAACCGCCCAGACGCGCGGCATCGTCCGGCGTCGTCAGCAGCGCCGATGTATAGGCGCCGATGGCGACGAAGCCGGCGAGCCCGACATTGAAGAGCCCAGTCAGCCCCCATTGCAGATTGAGCCCCAGCGTGACCAACGAAAAGATCAGCGCCGTGGTCAGGAAGAAAGCGCCATAGCCGAGCAGGTCCATCAGCGTTCCTTCACACCAAAAAGGCCGATCGGCCGCACGAACAGCACCGCCATCAAGATGATGAAGGAGACCGCGGCGCGCCATTCGGCGCCGATCAGTTGCACGGCGCCCGCTTCGGCGAGCCCGATGATCAACCCGCCGAGCACGGCGCCCGGGATGCTGCCGATGCCGCCCAGAATGGCGGCCGCGAACATCGGCAGCAGCATGTCGAAGCCCATGAATGGGCGGATCTGCACCAGGATGCCGATCATCACGCCGGCGACGCAGGCAAGCGCTGCGCCGAGGACCCAGGTGACACGCACCACCTTGGCGACATCGATGCCGACGACGCGGGCAAGGGCCGCATTCTGGCTCAGGGCCTGCATGGACCGGCCGGTCTGCGTGCGCGTCATCAACAGGTGTACGCCCAACACCAGAATCGCCGTCAGCAGCAAAAGCGCGATCTGGTCGGGCGTGATGCGGATGCCGAAGCCGACCGGCATGGCGATCTGGATGGCGCGGCTGAAATAGGTCGGGCGTGAGGTGAAGGTGAACTCGAGCAGGCTTCGCAGCGCCATCGAGGCGCCGAAGCTTGCCATCACCACGATGATGGCCTGGCCCTGAGAGCGCAGCCGCGCGAACAGCACCTTGTCGAGCAGCAGCGCCAGCAGGGCGGTGAATGCCATGCCAATGACCAATGCGACGATGAGCGGCCAGCCGAAGGAAAGCGGGGCGATCGGCGCCACCTTGCCGATCGTGGCGCCGATGGCGCCTACGACGGCCAGCGTCGCATAGGTGCCCCAGGCCATGAAGTCGCCATGGGCGAAGTTCGAGAAGCGCAGGATCGAATAGGTCAGCGTCACGCCGATGGCGCCGAGGCCTATCATCGAGCCGGTCAGCAATCCGTCGACGATGAATTGCAGGTTCATGCCGCACTTCCCTTGCCTGAAGGCGCGGCCTTGCCGGCACTGTCCGGGCGCTGGCCAAGATAGAGCTCGGCGACCACCGGATCGCTCCACAATTCAGCGGCGATGCCCTCGTGCCGGTCCTTGCCTTCGACCAGCACATAGGCGCGGTCGCCGATGGCGAGCGCCGCCTTGGCGTTCTGTTCGACGAGAAGGATGGTGACGCCGGACTTGCGGATGCCGGCCAGCATCTCGAACACCATCGAGACGAATTTCGGCGACAGGCCGGCCGACGGCTCGTCCAGCACCAGCACCTTGGGGTGGACGATCAGCGCCCGCGCCACGGCCAGCATCTGGCGTTGCCCGCCCGACAGATTGCCGGCGGCGATGCGGCGCTGGCGCGCCAGGTCGGGGAAGGTCGCGTACATCTCGTCGATGCGGGCGGGAACCCCGCGGCGCTCGATGATGCCGCAGGCAACCCTGAGATTGTCGTCGACCGACATCAGTGGAAACACGTTCTCCGTCTGTGGCACGAAGGCGAGCCCTAGCCGCACCATGGTGTGGGCCGGTGCGGTGGTGATATCCTTGCCGTCGAGGAGAACGGTGCCGCCGGTGACCGGGACGAGACCGGCAATTGCCTTGATCAGGCTCGACTTGCCGGCGCCGTTGGGGCCGAGAACGACGACGATTTCGCCCTTCCTCACCGTGATCGAGGCACCGCGCACGATCGGCACGCCGGGTTCGTAGCCGGCTTCGAGGTTGCGGACGTCAAGCACGGTGCCGGTCACGCCGCGCCCCCGAGATAAGCCTCTATCACGCGCGGATCGCACGCCACCTCGTCGGCCGTGCCTTCGCACAGAAGCTCGCCGCCCGCCATCACCAGGACGCGATGGCAAAGCCGCGTCACCATGTCGATGTTGTGCTCGATCAGAAGAAAGGTGATGCCGCTTCTGTTGATGTCGCGGATGCGGTCGATGATGACTTCGAGCAGCGTGGCGTTGACGCCGGCCGCGGGCTCGTCGAGCAGGATGATCGCCGGGTCGGCCATCATCACACGGGCAAGTTCGAGCAGTTTGCGCTGGCCGCCCGAAAGCACCCGCGCCGGTTCGTGCGCCAGCCGGGTGAGCGAGACGAGTTCAAGCAGTTCGGCAGCCTTCTCGGCGGCTGCCTTCTCTTCGGCGGCGACCCGCCACGGGATCAGGAAATTGGCGAGCAGCCGCTCCCCTGCCTGACGTTGCGCGGCGAGCATGACGTTTTCGATCAGCGTGAGATTGGGCAAGGGCCGTGGAATCTGAAAGGTGCGCCCAAGACCGCGGCCAATGCGCAGGTGCGCTGCTTCGCCGGAAACGAGCGCCCCGTTGAGACGTATCTCGCCGCTTGTAGGCAGGATGCTGCCGGCGAGCAGGTCGAACATCGTCGTCTTGCCGGCGCCGTTGGGGCCGATCAGGCCGAGGATCTCGCCCGGGCGGACCTCGAACGAAACATCGTTGACGGCGACAAGGCCGCCGAAACGCCGCACGACGTTCTTTGCTGCCAGAACCGGCGCCTGGGTCTCCGTCCCATGCCGTTTCGCCGTGTCGTTCATCAAGCCCTCTGGCCGAAGCGATCTTTGCCGCTTTCTGATTTTTTGATTTGTGATCACACTTGCTTTGATCACGCTAATCAGCTTTAATTTTCTCCGCAAGCCGAAAACAGGCCAGGCCGTCGAAAAGGCCAAGATCGGGAACGCCATGCAAAGGGCTGCTGTCGAGCGCACCAACGAGGTCATCGCCGCGCAACTCGCGCCGGTCGGCCGCGAGACGGTGCAGGACCGCGTCTATTCCGAATTGCGCCGGGCGCTGATTGGCGGTCTCTTCGAGCCGAGCCAGGTTCTGACCATACGCGGCCTTGCCGATGCGCTGGTCACGTCTACCATGCCGGTGCGCGAGGCGCTTGGGCGGCTGATCACGGAAAAGGCGCTGGAAGCGCTTCCAAACCGCTCGGTGCGGGTGCCGCCGATCACGCTGGAACGCATCGACGACCTCCTGCGCGCCCGTGCCCTGATCGAAGGCGAGGCAATCGCGCTTGCCGCCGCGCGCATGGATCCGCGTCAGATCGCCACCATCGAAACCATTCTCGGTGAATGGGACGAGATGCGGGCGCTGAAGCACAAGAAGGATGTCGACCGCGAGGTGACGCTCAATCAGAGCTTTCATTTCGAAATCTATCGCGCCTGCGGTTCCGCCGTGCTGATCCCGATGATCGAGAGCCTCTGGCTGCAGTCGGGACCATGCATCCGAGTTGCAATCTATGCCTTTTCCGAGGCCGGCGAGGTCGACACCGCCCATTATCATCGCAGCATCGTCGCCGCGCTTGCGGCGCAGGATGCCCAGGCCGCACGCGAGGCGCTGGTGGCCGACATCAGCCGCCCTTTCGCTTTCCTGCGCGACAAGCTGAAGTTGACGGCAAAGGCGGAGTGAATGCCTGATATGACCAGACGCATCATCAGGATCACCGAGCCGCATTCCGAGCTGTCGGTGACGGCGCAGTTGCTGCCGGAAAAAGCGCCAGAGAACGCAACGTTCCTGTGGTCTTACCTGGCCGAGCCGCGCGTCGTCGCGGGCATTCATGCCATGTGGACCGGCCCGGAAATCTCCTGTCCGATCCCCGCGGCGCATCTGGACGGCGAGGCCTTTGCCCAGGCCTTGCCGGCGGAGAACGCGACGCTGACGCCGCAGCCCGGCGACATCGTGCTTTCCTATGTGCCGCCGCGCATGTGGGGCGGCAACCCGCATGCGATCTTCGACATCGGCCTGTTCTACGGGCAAGGCGCGCGCCTGCTGTTTCCGATCGGCTGGCTGGCGGGAAGCGTCGTTGCGCAGGTGCTGCCCGAGCAACGCGATCAGTTCGCTTCTGCCTGCGGCATCATTCGCCGCAATGGCGCCTGCGACGTCACCTTCGCGCGGCTGGAGAGCTGAAATGGCTGAACGCGACGACAGCTTCGAACTTTTCGACCTCCGCGTCGAGGCTGTCGTCCCCGAGGGCAAGCCGGTGTATTGCGGCGCCAGGCCCGGCGACTATTTCGAGCTGAAAGGCGAGATGCTGTCGATGCCGGTGGGCCAGGGATTTTCGATCTATTCCATAGCGGCCGTGCTGCCGCTGCTGGCGGCGAAGCAGCGCCCCACCCATGCCAATGACTGGATGACCTCGGATGCCGAGATCGCCTGTCCCGATCCCAATTGCGCCAGCAGGCTCAGGATCGTCAGGACCGGCAAACGGCGGTTCAGCCACGCCGAGACCACGGCGGTGCCGCTGCCGAAGGAGAGTGAGCAGAGATGACCGCCAAGACTTTCGAACTCAGCCCCGGCTACACAATCTCGCGCGTCATTCGCGGTGGCTGGCAGTTGGCCGGCGGCCACGGCGCGGTCGACCGTCAGCAGGCAGTATCTGACCTGATCGCCACGTTCGACGCCGGCATCTGGACCTATGACTGCGCCGATATCTACACCGGCGTCGAGGAACTGATCGGAGCGGCGCGGCTGCGTCTGGCCAACGAACGTGGTCTCGATGCCGCCGCCAGGATGAGAGTGCACACCAAGCTGGTGCCGGACCTCGAGCGGCTCGCCGGCATCAGCCGCGACTACATCAGAGGCATCGTCGACCAGTCTCTGCGCCGGCTGAAGACCGAACGGCTCGACCTCGTGCAGTTCCACTGGTGGGACTATTCAGTGCCTCGCTATGTCGACGCGATGGGTTGGCTCGACGAGCTACGGCTGGAAGGCAAGGTGCGCAATGTCGGCACCACCAATTTCGATACGCAGCGCCTTGGCGAGATCCTGTCGGCCGGCGTGCCAGTCGTCAGCCAGCAACTGCAATACTCCGTCCTCGACCAGCGTCCGGCGGCGAGCCTCGCCGCGCTCGCGGCACGCAACGGCGTCAGTTTTCTCTGCTACGGTTCGGTGGCCGGCGGCTTTCTCGGCGACAGATGGCTCGGCGTCGCCGAACCGGACATGCCGCTCGAAAACCGCTCGCTGGTCAAATACAAGCTGATCATAGACGATTTCGGCGGCTGGGAGCTCTTCCAGGCCCTGCTCAGGGTGCTGAAGCGGATCGGCGACCGCCACGGCGTCGACATCGCCACTGTCGCCAGCGCCTGGGTGCTCGAGCAGCCGCAAGTGGCGGCCGTCATCGTCGGCGCCCGCAACCAGGCGCATGCGCTGGCCAATGCGAAGATCATGGATGTCGCGCTCGGGACTGAGGATCGGGCAGAGATCGGCGCCGTGATCGCCCAGAGCCGCGGTCCCCTCGGCGACGTCTACACGCTGGAGCGCGATCGTCACGGCCGCCACGGCTCGATCATGCACTACAATCTCAACGCGGCCCGGCCATGAGCGCCACCACCGAAAGGCTGTTTTCGCGGGCCAGCACCGAAATCGTCGAGTTGCATCGCTTCTTCGTCGACTGGTTCGTCGCATCGCGCGCCGGCAAGGCCGATTTCAGCCGCTTCGAACGCGTCATGGGCGAAGGCCTGGCCATGGTCACGCCTGACGGCACGGTCCTCGATCGCGATGCGGTGGTCGACCATGTCCGCGCAAGCCGCGCTTCCTGCGACGAAGCCTTCGCCATCTCGATCGAGGACATCCGGCCGGGCTGGCAAACCGGCGACGCGATCGTCGTGCTCTATGTCGAGGCGCAGTTGCGAGGCGGCAAGCATAGCCGCCGTCAGTCGAGTGCGCTCTTCACCACCAATCCATCGGCGCCCAACGGCGTCGAATGGCGACATCTGCATGAAACCTGGCTGCAGATGCCGGAAAGCTGAACAGGCTCCAGACGTGAAATTTGGTTCGTGTAACTCAATTCGTGTAGCTCAAGGGGAACAACAATGAGAAAGACGATACTCCAACTCACCACCGCGCTCGCTCTCGTGACGATCGCCGGCACGGCACATGCCGCCGACTGCAAGATCACGGTCGGCCTGGTCATGGAATTGACCGGACCGGCCGGTGAATACGGCCAGGCCGGCGCAAAATCGGTCGAGATGGCCTTCCGCGACATCAACGACGCCGGCGGCGTTCGCGGCTGCGATCTGGTGACCGACACGCGTGATAGTCAGAGCCAGGGCAATATCGCCGTCGATGCGGCGACCCAGTTGGTTCAGGTCAAGAAGGTGCCGGTGATCATCGGCGGCATCATCTCCTCGGTGTCGATCCCGATCCTGACCTCGGTCACCGCCCCGGCCAAGATCGTGCAGGTCTCGCCGGCTTCGTCCTCGCCGACGCTGACCGCACTCGGGCGCGATGGCAAGACCAACGGCATCTTCTTCCGCACCATCACCTCCGATGCGCTGCAAGGCGTGGCCGCCGCGAAATACGCCATCGACAAGGGCTTCAAGAAGCTGTCGATCATCCATGTCAACAATGATTTCGGCGTCAACATGGTGGCCGAATTCTCCCGCGCCTACAAAGCGCTCGGCGGCACCGTCGTCTCCGACACGCCCTATAATGAGAAGCAGTCGAGCTATGCCTCGGAAGTGACGGCGGCCATGGCCGGCGAGCCCGACGGGCTTTATCTCGTCAGCACGCCGGTCGACGGCGCCACCGTCGCCCGCACCTGGATTTCGCAAGGGGGCGTGCAGAAATTCCTGCTCAATGACGGCATGAACAGCCCGGACTTCATCGAGTCCGTCGGCGCCGACTATCTCAAGGAGGCCTATGGCACCTCGTCCGGCACCAGCCCGACCGCCTCCACCGACTACTTCACCAAGAACTACAAGGCGTTTTCGGGCATCGAACCGTCCAATCCCGCGGCCGACCGTTCCTATGATGCCGGCGCCATCGTCGGCCTGGCAATCGCCATCGCCGGCTCAGAGGATCCGGCCAAGATCAAGGACGCCATGTACAAGGCGGTCGATCCGGCCGGCGCGCCCATCTTTGCTGGCAAGGAAGAATTCGCCAAGGCGCTCGGATTGATCAAGGACGGCAAGCCGATCCGCTACGAAGGTGTAATCGGCCCGGTCGCCTTCGACAAATATGGCGACATCACCGGTCCGTTCCGCTTATGGAAGATCGTCGACGGCAAGGTAACGACCGACGGTGAAATGACCACGGACGACGTCAACGCCCTGCAGGCGAAGCTCCAATAGGCCGCCACATCAGGCAGTCCGGCACCGATCGCTCGATGCCGGACTGCTCGCAACCTGCCTTGGCCTTGCGCTCTGAAATTCATGTCGTCCACAACAAGGGCTGCGGGCTTCATTCTCCCGACCCGCGTGACAGCCAGCGCCTGCGTCTTTCGCGCTGTTCGGCGAGCTCGGCCTCGTCCCAGTAGCCGATCAGCACGCCGGGCTCGATCAACGGATCGAAGTGCCGCAGCTTGTCGTCGTTTCCCGTCAGCCATTCCTCGGCGGCGGTGATGCGGTTGTTGGGCAGCGCCAGCCAGCGGAACAGCGCCTGCCGTAGTCGTTCGATGTCGGCCGCCGCCGATGCTTCGGTGCCGAGATCGCGCAGTTCGTCCGGATCGCCGTTCAGATCGAAGAACATCGGCGCCAGGCCCTCGCCATGGACCAGTTTGAAGCGGCCGTCGGTGATCATGTAGAGCTTGCAGTCGGCGACCGGCATACCGAGCTTCAGCCGCGCGGCATCGCCGCCATAGTCGTACTCGCTCACCGCGTGGCGCCGCCAGTTCACGTCCTGGCCGGCCAGCAGCGGCGCCAGCGACCGGCCCTCGAGAACGTGCGGCTTCGCCTTGCCGCCGAAGAAGTCGAGGAAGGTGGGCGCGAGGTCGATCATCTCCACCAGCGCCTCCGACGTAGTGCCGCGCGTCGCGTCGGCCTGCCGGCGCGGATCGTAGACGATCATCGGCACCTTGGCCGCGACATCGTGGAACAGGTATTTTTCGCCCAGCCAATGGTCGCCGAGATAATCGCCGTGGTCGGAGGTGAACACGATCAGCGTGTTGTCGAACAGACCGCGCTCCTCCATGAACTCGAACAATCTGCCCAATTGATCGTCGATCTGCCTGATCAGGCCCATATAGCAGGGAATGACCCTTTCGCGGACCTCGTCGCGGGAGAAGTTCCTGGAATAGCGCTCCTGCTGGAAGGCTTCGAAGATCGGGTGGGGCGAGACGCGTTCTGCTTCGCTGCGCACGACCGGCTTTATGTCGGCCTTGCCGTACATGTCGTGATAGGGCGCCGGCACGATGTAGGGCCAGTGCGGCTTGATGTAGGAGAGATGCGCGCACCAGGCTTCGCCCCTTGCCTCGGCCTCCTCGATGAAGCGCATGGCGCGGCGCGTCATGTAGGGTGTTTCCGAATGCTCCTCGGGAATGCGCGCCGGCTTGTCGGCATGGACGAGCAGCCAGCCGTTGAAATTTTCGCCATCCTCGCCTTCACCGGAATTGGCCCAGTGCTCCCACGGATTGGCGGCGTCGAAGCCGTGCTCGCGCAGATATTGGTCATAGGCCGGATCGGGATCGTAGGCGGATGACGGATGCAACCCGTCGTCGCGCTCGAACGGTTCGAAGCCGCATTCGGCGACGCGCACGCCGATGATGGACGTCTTGTCGATGCCGAGGCGCTCCATGCCTTCCTCGTCGGCCCTCATATGCGTCTTGCCGATCAGCGCGCAGCGCACGCCGATCTCGCGCAGATGCTCGCCGAGCGTAGGCTCGCCGACCCTGAGCGGCACGCCGTTAAGCGTCGATCCGTGCGAGCGGACATAGCGGCCTGTATAGGCACTCATGCGCGAGGGCCCGCACACGGTCGATTGCACATAGGCGTTGGTGAAGCGCACGCCGCGGCTGGCCAGCCGGTCGATATTCGGCGTGTGCAGGGTCTGGTGTCCGGCGCAGCTCAAATAGTCGAAGCGCAGCTGGTCGCACATGATGAAAAGGACGTTGCGGCGGTCTGTCATTGGTCGTCCGTCATTGTGGTTCGCGCAAGACCGGTGTGCCAGAACGGCCGATGTCCTACAACGATGCCTCAAAATATCATTTTACCCAACCAGATGCCTCATGCACTGTGGGAGCCGGGAGGGTCGAAATCGTGCCGTTCGTCACCATTGGCGGCCTTGCGCTGCACCACCGCTATGTCGAGGCGACCGGCACCGCGCGGCCGGTGATCTTCATCAATTCGCTGGGTACCGATTTGCGCATCTGGGACGATGTCATCTCGCAATTAAGCGGTGACATGCCTCTGCTGGTCTACGACAAGCGCGGCCACGGACTTTCCGATATCGGCAGCGGCATCCGGTCGATCGATGATCATGTCGACGATCTCCTGGGCCTCATCGATCATTTCGATCTCGGCAGGGTCGTGCTGTTCGGCCTGTCGGTCGGTGGCTTGATCGCGCAGCGGCTCTATACCCGTCATCCCAGCTGCGTTGAGGCTCTGATCCTGTCCGACACGGCGCACAAGATCGGCACGGACGAGAGCTGGAATAAGCGTATCGCCACCGTCGAGCGCGACGGGATCGAGGCGATAGCCGACGGTGTGATGGAAGCATGGTTCACGCCCGGCTTCCATGCCGCGCGTGCGGCCGACCTTGCCGGTTGCCGCAATATGCTGACCAGGCAGGCGCTGCCGGGTTACATCGGGACATGCATGGCGGTCCGCGACGCCGACCTCACCGAGGCCGCGCGGCGTATCGCGGTGCCGACACTTTGCATGGTCGGCGACCAGGACGGCTCGACACCGCCCGATCTCGTCCGCTCGCTGGCAGCGCTGATCCCCGGCGCCCGCTTTGAAATCATTCCTAATGCCGGCCATATTCCCTGCATCGAACAGCCGGAGGCGGTGGTCGCGCTGATCCGCGATTTTGTCGCGTCGCCTCCTCCGGGGCAGAAACCTTTGAGCGCGGCTACCCCTTGATCGCCGAGCCGACGATGGAATCGACGAAAAAGCGCTGCAGCAGGACGAAGAGGATGAGCGGCGGCAGCACGGCAAGCGTCGCGCCGGCCATCACCAACCCGGTGTTGACGGCGCCTCTGTTGTAACTCAACAGCCGGCTGAGGCTGATGACGATCGGATAGGCGTCGGCGTTGCCTTGCAGCACGGTCAGCGGCCACAGATAGCTGTTCCAGTGATAGACGAAGGCAAACAGCGCCAATGCCGCGATCGCCGGCGCCACGCTGGGCGCCACGATCTTGAACAGGATCAGCAGTTCGGAGGCGCCGTCCATGCGCGCAGCGTCGATCAGATCGTCAGGCACGCTTGCAATGAACTGGCGCATCAGGAAGATACCGAAGGCATTGGCGAGGTTGGGCACGATGATGCCGGCGAGGCTGGCATTGAGGCCGATCGAGCCGACGAGGCGATAGAGCGGGATCAGCGTCACGATCGGCGGCAGGAACATGGTCGCGATCAGCACCGAGAACAAAAGCGAGCGGCCGGGGAAGTGGTATTTGGCGAAGGCGTAGCCGGCCATCATGCTGGTGATGAGGATACCGGCTGTGGTGATCGAGGCGATGACCAGGGAATTCCACATAGAACGGCCGACATTGACCACGCCCGAAACTTTCCCGTAGGCGTCGAGGCTCGGCGTGTGCGGGATCCACACCGGCGGCACCTGCATGCTCTCGGCCGGAGTCTTGAGACTGGACAGAACCATCCAAACCAGCGGAAAGGCCGACGCCACGGCCACGAGCAGCATGAGCGTGGCCAGCAGCGCCTTGCGGCCGGCGGGGCGTCTGCGCGGCAACCGGCTCGACGATCCCGCGCTCATTCCTGATCCTTCCGGTTGGCAAAGGCGAACAGAGCGCAGACCACGACGATCAGCGACAGCATCAGCATGACGGCCATGGCCGAACCCAGTCCGCCCTGCGCGCGCTCGATGCCGACGCGGCGTATGTGATAGGTCAAGACATTGGTCGAGCCGACCGGCCCGCCCTGCGTGATCAGCGCCACCGGCTCGAACACCTGCACGGCGTTGATGATGGCGATCACCGCGCTGAACAGGAGTGTGCGCCGCAGCAACGGCAAGGTGATGAAGCGGAACTGCTCGAACCGGTTGGCGCCGTCGAGTTTTGCCGCCTCGTAGAGGCTGCCGGAAATCTGGGTCAGCCCCGCAATCGCCAGCACCGTGAAATAGCCGACCTGCTGCCACACGTTGAGCAGGACGATCGAGATCAGCGCCGAGCGCGGGGACGACAAAAAGGGCTGCGGGCCGACGCCGATCAGGCCGAGCATCTGATTCAGCGGCCCTTCACCAGGCGAATAGAGTTTCGACCACACCAGCGCCACCGCGATCATCGGTACCATATAGGTGGAAAACAGCACGGTCCGCAGCGCCGTGCCGCCGCCAACATCGTGCTGGTGGACCATCAGCCCGAAGGCGACCGAGAGCGGCAGGATGAGGATGACGGAAAGCGCGGTGTAGATGGAGGTGTTGATCAACGCGCCCTTGAAGTCGCGTCCGACCGATGAGGCGCCGAAAATCTCGCGAAAATTGTCGAAGCCGATGAAGGCCGCATTGGAAAAAGGCGTCTGCGTCGACCAGTCCTGGAAGGATAGCCAGACGGTGAGCAGCATCGGCAACAGGATGAAGATGCCGATCAGCGTCACGGCGGGCGCCAGCATGATGCCCGCCGAGGCACGGTACCTGTTGATCATGGTTCGGTCTACTTGGCGGCGCGCTCCAGGATCGAGGCGGCGTCCGCTTGCGCCGTCGCCTGCGCATCCTTGGCCGAGACCTGGCCGTACTGCAACGCCTCCAGCGTCTGCTGCAGGGATTCCGAGAACTCCTGTCCGCCCGGCACGACCGGGAAGGGCTTGGCGTCGGCCAGCACGCTGACATAGCCCGACAGGAATTCCGAGCCGAGCTTGTCCTTGTGGGCCTCGATATCGGAGGAGCGCGAGGGCAGGATGCCCATCGACATCAATATGTCGGACATCGCCGAGGCGCCGTTCTTGCCGGATTTCGGATTGTTGAGCCAGGCCAGGAATTCCCATGCGGCCTTCTGCTCGGCCTCGCCGGCATTGCCGTTGACCACGGTCATCCAGGAATAGGAGATCGAATGCGGCTTGTCGCCGCTCGGGCCGACGGGGATTGGTGCGGTGGCGATATCCGCGAACCTGTCGCCCATGCCTGCCTTCAGCGCGCTTTCCCACCAATTGGCCATGATGATCATGCCGGTCTTGCCGGAGACGAAATTGTCGAGGAAGGGGCCGGTGGTGTTGGCGTCTGCCGTCGCCATGGCCGGCACGCTGGCGCCCGATTTGATGAGATCCTCATAGAGCTGGAAGGTCTGCGCGGCCTGCGGAGTGTCCAGCGCCGGCTTGCCGTCCTTGACCAGGTCGCCGCCATTGGAGACCAGCAGCGAGGCGAAGGGGTGGACGACGCCCGCCGCCCAGGAATTGATCATGCCGAAACCCTGCTGGCCGGCATCCTTGTTGGTCAGCTTCTTCGCCGCCTCCTTGAACGCGTCCCAGGTCTTCGGCGCAGCAGTAATGCCGGCCTGCTTGAACAGTGCCTTGTTGTAGTTCAGCGCGTAGACGTCGATCTCGTTGGGAATGCCGTAGAGCTTGCCGCCGACCGACGCGGCGCTCACCACGCCAGCGGGCCATGCTCCCTTGACCTCTTCGGCGACAGGGTCGGGGGCGGGCGCGACGAGCTTGTCGCGGGCGAGCTCAGGCAACCAGAGATCGTAGATGCCGCCGATCGTGGGACCGTCCGCGCCGCCGCCCTGGGAGCGCAGCGTGGTCAGGAGATCGCCGAAGGGAACGGCGCGCACGGTGACGCTGACATCTGGATTTGTCTTCGCATAGTCCTTGGCCGCCGCTTCCAGCAATGCGACCGTCTCCGGCGACCAATGGGTGAGATAGGAGATGTTGACCGACTGCGCCCAGCCGCTGGCGGGCAGGATGGCCAGGCTCGCGGCCAGAGCCAGTTTCGAAGTCCAGGCAAGAGACATCCTCATCCTCCCTCAGGCTAGCGATCACGATGACGTTATGACAACATGAAGCATTGGCGCAAGGGCCCGATTGCGAAAAAGCTGCGCATGGCGCTGTCCCTGATTTCTCTGCTGTCCGTTCACGTACGAAATTTACGGTGGAAATACAGTTAGCTGTGAAGGAATCATGGTTGATTGGCTTAGCCCAGCCGTTCCCGGAGGGAGTGTCAGACCTCTTGCGGAGGCTGCTATGTCGTTATAATGACTTTCCTGAGGAATGACTCTCCGCGGCGTCGATAGGGCCGCGGGACGCCAAGGACAGATAAAAATGGGAGACTGGCAATGAGCATGCTTTCAATTCACCGACGCGCAGCCCTTGGCCTGATCGGCGGCCTTGCCGCCTGCGCTGGCCTGTTCACCAGCCTGCCGGCGCGGGCCGACAGCACGGTGACGCTGTGGAGCTGGCGCACCGAGGACGAAGCCGCGATGCGCCGCATCTTCGATGCCTTCGAGGCCAAGAACCCAGGCATCAAGGTCAACATCCAGTTCACGCCGGATGCCGACTACCAGAACCGCCTGAGCACGGCGTTGCGTGGCGGGCGCGGGCCCGACATCGCCCAGCTCAAGGCCTATGGCGAATTGCAGCCTTTCGTCGAGGCGGGCTATCTCGATGCGCTCGACGAGAGCGTGCCGGAACTGAAGAGCATGCCGGACGCAGCCCTTGGCGGCGCGCGTGGGCGCTCCGACGGCAAGCTCTACGGCGTGCCCTATTCGGTGCCGATGATGGGCGTCTTCTACAACAAGGATATCTTTGCCGCGCAGGGCATCGAGGTCCCCAAGACCTACAAGGATTTCGTCGCCGCCTGCGACAAGCTGAAGGCGGCCGGCATCACGCCGATCGCCACCGGCGGCGCCAACGGCTCGGCGTGGGAGCTGGAGATCGGCGTCGGCGTCATCGGCCCGACCGTCTACGGCCCCGGCTTTTACGACGAGATGATGACCGGCAAGGCGACCTTCGAGGATCCGCGCTATGTCGCGGCGCTGAAGCGCTTCGCCGAGCTGAAGCCTTATTTCCCCGACGGCTTCGCCGGGATCGACTACACCACCGCCACCCAGCAGTTCATTGGTGGCAAGGCCGCGATGTTTCTTGGCGGTTCGTTCGAGAATGGCAGCTTCAAATCGCAGAACCCGAAGCTGAAATTCTCGATCTTCCCGTTCCCGGCCGACGATGCGGGGGCAAAGCTCTACACCTCGGCCTTCTCGGACGGCTCCTACGGCCTCGTCTCCGAAAGCGCGAACAAGGAAGCCGCGATCAAGGTGCTGGACTTCATGGCCTCGGCCGAATTCGCGCAGATGTTCGCAGACGAACTCGGCTGGCCGCCGGCCCGCACCGATGTCACGGTGAAGGACCCGGTATTGGCCGAGATGATGGAGATGTCGAAGAACTCGACGCCCTACCTGACGCTGGTCGGCTTCCGCTGGCAGTCGCCGACGGCCTCTTCCGTCCTGCAAGCGGAGATCATCGACATGGTCGAAGGCAACATCGCACCGGAGAAGCTGGCGGCCGACATGCAGGCCGCCGTCGCCACCTGGTTCAAGCCGAAGCAGTAAGGAGCCGGGCCGGCCGCAATGCGGCCGACCTCCCACCGGGCAAGCCACGCATGATCGATCGTCGCCGCAAAAGCAGCCTGAAGCGAACGCAGCAGCGCATGGCCGTGCTTTTCATCCTGCCGGCGCTGGCCGTCTACGCCCTGTTCGTCCTCTATCCCCTGGCGATGTCGCTGTGGGGCAGCTTCTTCATCTGGAAGGGGCTGCGCATCACCGAGTTCGCCGGCCTGTCGAATTTTTCGCGCCTGTTCGTCTTCCCCAGTAGTGCCAGGCTCTACGGCGCCCTCTGGCACAACACCGCCTGGTTCTTCGGCATCATGGTCTTCCAGAACGGCATCGGGCTGCTGTTTGCCTGGCTGCTGTTCCTGCGCGACAGGGGTGCTGCCTTCTTCCAGTCGGTTTTTTTCTTCCCCGCGGTGCTGAGCCCGGTCATCGTCGGTGCGCTGTGGCGCCTGCTGTTGGCGCCGGGCGGCGTGGTCGAATGGGCGCTGAACGGGCTTGGCCTGCATCAGGGCAGCCTGACCGTGCTTGGCAACAGCCACACCGCGCTGGCCATGCTGGTCGCCGTCGACGCCTGGAACTGGATGGGCCTGCCGGTGCTGATCTACACGGCGGGCCTGCGGCAGATTTCGGGCCAGATCTTCGAGGCGGCGAAACTCGACGGCGCCGGCAATGCGCGCATGCTGTTCTCCGTCGCGCTGCCCTTGCTGATGCCGGCGCTGGGCACGCTGACGACTTTGTCCTTCATCAACACCTTCAACCAGTTCGACATCGTCTATGTGATGCAAGGCGTGCAGGGCAGTCCGAGCTATTCGACCGACACGCTGGTGACCTATTTCTACAGGCTGGCCTTCGGCGCGGAGGGCGCCGTCGGCATCACCGACATCGGCCTAGCGCTGGCGTTGGGCACCATGCTGTTCCTCATCCTCAGCGTCGGCACGCTGTTGATGCTGCGTTTCTTCGACCGCCGCACGGTGCAGCTATGAGCGCGCTGACCATGGCAGGCAATCCCGTGATCTCGCGCCGGCTTTCGCGGCTGCCCGGCTGGACGGTGCTTGCCCTGTGGACGGCGGCCGTGCTGCTGCCGCTCTACATCCTCGTCGTCTCCTGCTTCAAGTCGACGGCCGAAATCTACGACAACCGGCTCGGCCTGCCGGCAAGCTGGGCCTTCGACAATTTCGTCAACGCCTGGACGCGCGCCGACCTCGGCCACAATTTCATCAACAGCCTGATCGTCACCGCCGGCGCGGTCATCCTCACCATCGTCGTCTCGGCCATGGCCGCCTATCCGCTCAGCCGCTATCGGCTGGGCTGGAACGCCATCATGCTCGGCCTGTTCCTGTCCGGCATCATGCTGCCGATAAGGCTCGCCTCGGTCGAGCTGTTCACGCTGATGCGCAATCTCGGCCTGCTGGATTCCCTGACCGGACTGATCCTCGTCTATTCGGCGATCCGCATTCCCTTCGCCGTCTTCATCTTCGCCAATTTCATGCGCGTCCTGCCCTCCGAACTCGACGAGGCGGCACGCATGGACGGCGCCGGCGAGGTCCGCATCCTGTTCCAGATCATCCTGCCGATGGTGAAGCCGGCGGTGTCGATCGTCGCCATCTTCACGGCGATCGCCGTGTGGAACGACTTCTTCTTCCCGCTGATCTTCATCTTCGACGACCGCTACAAGACCGTGCCGCTGGCCATCAGCGTCTTCGTCGGCCAGTACCGCACCGATTGGGGCCTGGTGTTCGCCTCGCTGGCGATCTCCATGGCGCCGATCCTGATCATGTATTGTCTGCTCGCCCGCCAGATTCGAGAGGGCGTAGGCGCCGGGGGAGGCATGAAATGATCGAGGACAGGATCTATGCGGCCAAATCCATCCTGGTCGTCGGCGCGCATGCCTTCGATGCCGAGGTGATCGCCGGACCGCTGGCGGCGGCCGCCGTAATGAGGGGCGCCACGGTGACGTTCCTGCACCTGAGCATGGGCGAGCAGGGCCATCCGTGCCTGATCCCCGAGCACTATTGCGCTCAGAAGGAAGAGGAAGCGGGCAGGGCCGCCGCTCGCCTCGGCGTCGCCATGCGCAATCTTGGCCTGCATGACGCCTTCCTGCCTTCCGATGACGAGACGGCGCTGAAACTGTGCGATGTCATTCGCGAGCTGAAGCCGGAAGTGGTCATAACCCATTGGCACGGCAGCTGGCACAAGGACCATCGCGCCGCAGCCAAGCTGACGCAGACCGGCATCTTCTTCGCCGCCCTTCCGACTGTTGCGCGCGACCATGCCGCCTTTACGCCGGGCTTGCTGCTGTTCGGCGAGAACTGGGAGGACGATGACGGTTTCCGCCCCGAGCACCTGGTCGACGTCAGCGACGGCTTCGAGGCGTGGAGCGAGGCGGTGCATGAATACGAGCTGGCGCGGGGCCTGAGCAGCTTCCCCTATGTCGATTACTACAGCGCGCTCTACCGTCTGCGCGGCTGCCTGCGCGGCACGCGCCATGCGCAGGCCTTCGCGGCGGCCTCGCATTCCTGGAACGCCGGCAGCGGTCTGTTCGCGCCACCGGCTGCCGGAGGGCGCCGATGACGCGGGTTCTGGCCATCGATCTCGGCGGCACAAATCTGCGTGCCGCCGTCCAGTCCGGCAATGTCAGCGCGCTGGAGAGGCCGAGCCGCGAACCGGCGCCGGCAAGCCTTGATGCCTTCGTCGCCCGTATCGCGGCGCTTTGCGCCGAGGCTGGCGCGGTCAAGGCGTTGGGCCTGGCGGTGCCAGGTCTCGTCGAGGGGTCGGTCTGCCGCTGGATCCCGAATCTCCCTTGGCTCGACGGTGTCGACATCGCGGCGCTGTTCCCGCAATTGCGCGTCGCCGTTGGCAATGACGCGCAGATCGCCCTGCTGGCGGAAGCCGTTGAAGGCAGCGCGAAGGGCATGTCGGATGCGATCCTGCTGGCAATCGGCACGGGCATAGGCTCGGCGGTGCTCGCCAACCACCGCATCGTCGCCGGCACGCATGGCGGCGCCTGCTCGTTCGGCTGGGCCTGCGCCGACATCAAGGACCATGGCGAGGAGCGCAGCGGCTGGCTGGAGCGCGTTGCATCGGGCCGTGCGCTTGACGCGCTTGCCGGTCAGGTCGGCCTTGCCAGCGGCCGCCAGCTGATCGCGGCTGCCCAGGCGGGCGAACTCGCGGCACAGACCTTGCTCGAGCTACCGGCGCGCCGGCTGGGCACCGCGCTTGCCGGCGCGGTCGCGCTGCTCGACCCCCAGGTGATCCTGGTTTCCGGCGGCCTTGCCGATGCGCTTGACGTCATCGGACCGCCGCTGCTTGCCGCGCTGCGGCGCCAACTGCCGCCGCATCTGCGCGGCATTTCTCTCAAGGCTGGCGCGTTCGGCCCTGGCGCAGGCCTGGTCGGTGCGGCAGTGGCCGGGCAGGCCGGAAGCGGGTGGAGACAGATCCGATGAGTGAAGCCAGTTTTCAGCAGCCGGATCGCAGAAGGCCCGAGCCGCTCTGGTATCAGGTCGAGGAGGCCATCCGCGCCATCGTCAAGAGCGGCGAATGGGCGACGGGCGACCAGATCCCGGCCGAAGACCGGCTGGGCGCGCTGTTCGGGGTCAGCCGCATCACGCTGCGCCACGCTTTGCGCAATCTGGAGGAAAGCGGATTGCTGCGCCGCGAACACGGACGCGGCACCTTCGTGCGCTCCACCACGCTCGTCGCCGGCACCCGCGAACTGACGAGCTTCACTCAGGAGATGGGCAATATCGGCGTCGTTGCCGGCTCGCGCCTGCTCGATTGCAGCCTCACCACCGCCAATGCGGCAGCGGCCGGCGCGCTGGAGATTGAGGAGGGTGACCCGGTGGTGCGCATCCGGCGGCTGCGGCTCGGCAACAACGAGCCGATCGGCATCCAGACGGCGCAGCTCGCAGCCGCGCGCGTGCCGGGCTTCCTCGACGCCGGCCTGCTGCAGGGATCGCTGTACGAGGCGCTGGAGCGCCACTACGGCATCGTGCCGGTGGCGGCGCGCGAGAATTATCGCGTCGGCGCGGTCGGAGCGGCGGACGCCGAGCTGCTCGATCTGCCGGTCGGCAGTCCGGCCTTCGTGGTCGAGCGTATCGCCACCGACGAGCGCGGTCCGTTCGAGTTCACTGTCTCCATCATGCGCGGCGACCGCTACGAGATACGCTCGACGCTGCGCGCCGGGCGCGTCCCGTCAAATCCGCGAAGCTGATCCATCATCACCCCAAGCACACACTTAACAGGAGTACCCACGTGTCCGACCTCTACATTCACCGTCTCGCCGCCCTCATCGACCAGGCAGCGAAAACCAATGAAGCGGCCTTTGGCCAGGCAGCCAGCCGCTTTGCCGACTCGCTTGAAGGCGGCGGTCTGATCCATCTCTACGGTTCAGGCCATTCGGTGCTGCCGGTGCAAGAAGTGTTTCCGCGTTACGGCAGCTATGTCGGTTTCAACCCGCTGACGGACCCGCGCGTGATGTGGCACAATGTGCTCGGCGCCGGCGGCGTGCGTGAGCTGCTGTGGCTGGAGCGCACCGAGAAATACGCCGAAAAATTTCTGGATCATCAGCCGCTCAACAAGGGCGACTCCATCATCATCTTCGGCCACAGCGGCCGCAACTCTTCCGGCATCGACACGGCGCTCTATGCCAGGAAGCGCGGCATCTTCGTCGTTGCGGTCACCAGCAAGAACAATCTCGACAAGCCCGCGACGCACTCCTCCGGCAAGCGACTGGCCGACGCGGCCGATCTCGTCATCGACACCTGCTCTCCGATCGAGGATGCGATCGTTCCGGTCGAGGGCTGGAGCCGTCCGGTCTCCGGCTCTTCGACGGTACTCGCCATGATCCTGGCGCATGAGCTGATCGCGCGTACCGCCGAGCAGCTCGCCAAGCGCGGCATCGAACTGCCGGTCTTCGCTTCGCCGACGATCGCGGGCGTGACCCTGCACGACACCGATGTCATCTACGGCGTCTACCGCGAACGCATGCTGGAAGCGCAGAAGAAGCACCTGCCGGCCTTCCAGGCGACGATGCGGGGCGAATGATGTTCGGGGCGGGAGGCGTCGCGTACGCCTCCCGCCCATGGATGCGCCCAATGCGAACTTATCATCGTCGATGCAAGACCGGGCCTATCCCATTGGCTTCCTTCCGAAGCTTCAGTGTTGCTTTGAAAGCGTCAATAAATAATTTGACGCGCGTAATGACTCTGCGATCTATTGGGAACCGTTAAAACTTGACTGGACAAGTTCGGTCGAGCATTGCTGCTTCCGGGCAACGGCCACGTGACTCGTGTCGGCCGGGGCGGCGGGCGAGGGCAAGGGACCCTGAATATCGATGGCGGAAAAGACGCACCGCACGATGGATGACTTCGCCCGGGCGTGCGGCGTGTCACGGCCGACCCTGTCGAAATATTTCGATGATCCGGCGAGCGTCAAGCCGGCGACGCGCACCCGCATCGAGGCCGCGCTTCGCTCCTCGGATTATCAGCCGAACCTCTTCGCCCGTAATCTCAACCGCAAGCGCACCCGCAATGTCGGCATCGTCGTGCCGGCGATTACCGATCCGTTCTATGCCGAGATGGTCAGCCGCATTGAACTGCGCTGCCGCGACGAAGGTTTTTGGCCGATCGTCATCTCCTCGCACGGTTCGCCCAGACTTGAGTCGGAATCGGTCAAGACGCTCACCTCGCTGAAGGTGGCCGGCGCCATCGTGGCCCCGCTGGGATCGGTTTCCGAGCCGGGCGTCTTCGAACGGATGGGCAAAGACATCCCGATCGTCTATTTCGACACCTATATCGAGGGTGACACGCCCTTCGTCGGCAACGACAACCACCAGAGCACGTCGATCATGGTCGATTATCTCTGCCGGTCCGGCGAGCCGCCGGTGTATGTCGACATCCCGCACGTCAACCACAATTCGGGCGAGCGACTGCAAAGCTATATCGAGACGATGCGGGCCGCCGGCCTTGAGCCTGTCGTCATCAACGCGGCGCGCGACTACACCTGGGATTTCGAGCGGATCGGCCATGAATGGATGGAAAGGACGCTCGACAAGGGAGGCCTGCCTGGTCGCACGATCCTGTGCGCCAATGACCGGCTCGCCTTCGGCATCATGTCGGCCGCTTTCACGCGCGGGCTGAAGATCGGCCGCAAGCCCGATTGCGATTTCCGTGTCGCCGCCCATGACGACCACCCGTTGAGCCGCTACACCTGTCCGCCGCTCACCACCATGGCGCAGGACTTCGCCGCAATGGCCGGCCGCAGCGTCGAGATATTGCTGGCCTTGCTCGACGAGGCCCGCCCGCCCGCGCATGACCTCGTGCGAAACGTCAAGCTCGGCGCGACCCTGGTGATGCGTCAGTCGGCCTGAGCGCGCGTCTGCAATTGGAGCCAGGCCGCGGCCTCGCTCATCGCTTGCCGCGCGGCGAGAATGTAGCGGCCCATCGAGACGAAGCCGTGGATCTGGCCCGGCCAGTGCCGCAGGACCAGCGGCACCCCTTCAGCGAGCAGGCGTTCGCCATAGGCGGTCCCTTCGTCGGCCAGGATATCGTGACCGGCGGTCAGGACAAACGCCGGCGCCGCGCCTGCAAGGCTCGATGCCAGCAGCGGCGAAACGCGCCAATCCTTGATGTCGTCCGGGGTGCGCACATAGTGGTCGCGGAACCAGGCCATGGTGGCGGCGGTCAGTCCAAAGCCGTTGCCGAAACGGCGGTAGCTGTCCGCCGTCTGGCGGGCATCGGTGTTGGGATAGATCAGGATCTGTGCGGCAAGCGGCGGTGCTTGCCCGTCGCGGGCGAGCAGTGCCAGCACGGCGGCAAGGTTTCCGCCGGCACTGTCGCCGGCAACGGCGATACGGGCAGGATCGATGCCGAGATCCCCGGCGTCTTGCGCGATGAAGCGGAGCGCTGCCGCGCAGTCTTCGAGCCCGGCGGGGAATTTGTGCTCTGGTGCCAGTCGATAATCGGGGCAGACGACGAGGGCATTGGCCAGATTGGCCAGCCAGCGGCAGATCTCGTCATGCGAATCGAGATTGCCGATGACCCAGCCGCCGCCATGCAGATAGAGCACGGCGCGCGCGCCGGTTCGCGGTGCGCCGATGCCGCGATGGATGCGGATCGGAACCGGGCCGTTCGGTCCGTCGATCTGCCGCTGCGACGTCGCCGCGACCGGCTCATGTTCGCCCTGCTGCGCCGGGAACGAAGCGTTGTAGGCGGCCCGCGCCGCCGCCACGCTGCCGTTCTCGAACGGCGCACCGCCGGCCGCGCGGCCGATTTCCAGGGCACGCAGAGCATCAGGATCGAGCGTCATCGCAATCTCCGTCATGATTGCATCTAGGCGAGCAGGCCGCGCGCCTCGTCCTCCGAGAGCAGGGCCGGCTGGACGACGTCGCCAGCAATGGCGACCGGGCTTTTCGTTTCGCCGGAGTGCAGGATCGCCTCCATGATCTCCAGCACATGCAGCGCCAGAGTGCCGGACGCGCGGGGCGTGGCACCTGTCGCGAGCGAACGCACGAGGTCGGCGACGCCGAGCATGCGATAATTGGCGCGGTCGGGCGCGGCATAGGGCCAGTTGCGGGCGCCGTAGAGTTCGCCCTCGCTGGGGAAATCCTTCCACTCGGCGCCGCGCTCGGACAAGGACACGGTGCCGCCGAACGTGTCGGGGTCGGGCAGGCGCAGCGAGCCCTCCGTGCCGTGCAGTTCGATCGGATGGTTGGAGTGCTTGAAGACGTCCCATGAGGCGCCGAAGGTGACTGTCGCGCCTGACCGGAATTCGAGCAGCGACAGCACGTTGGTCGGCGTGCCGACCTTGAAGGTCGTGTTCTTGAACGGTCCCTCGGCTGATATCAGCCGCTCCTGCTGGCCCCGCGTCGCCATTGCCATGACGCGTTGGACGGGACCGAGCAAATTGACCAGCATGGTCAGATAGTAGGGGCCCATGTCGAACACCGGGCCGCCGCCCGGCTGGTAGTAGAATTGTGGGTTGGGGTGCCAGTGCTCCATGCCGCGGCCCATCATGAAGGCTGTGCCGGTCACGGCGCGGCCGATGGCGCCTTCATCCATCAGGCGGCGCGCCCGCCGGCCGGCGGCGCCGAGGAAAGTATCGGGGGCCGAGCCGAGCAGCAGCCCTCGCTTGGCCGCCTCCGACACCAGGCGGCGCCCGTCGCTGGCCGAGGTCGCCAGCGGCTTTTCGGTGAACACATGCTTGCCCGCCGAAAGCGCCGAAAGCGAAACGTCGAAATGCGCAGCCGGGATGGTCAGGTTGAGGACGAGATCGATCTCGGGATCGGCCAGCATCGCATCGACGCCGAGCGCACGGATGCCATATTCCTTGGCGCGCAAGGTAGCCATGTCGGCCGAGATGTCGGCGCAGGCGCGCAGCTCGATGCCGCCGAAAAGCGCGGCATTGCGCAGGTAGGTCATCGAGATGTTGCCGCATCCGACGACGCCGATCCCAAGCTTCGTCTTCGATTGTCCGCGCATTTTCTTGTCGTTCCTCCGATGCGGCCACGCTCTGCCCGATCCGTTGCCCGCCAATGGATCATCCCTCGCAGCCGCTATACAACATATTGAATATTGACGCGCGTAAAATTTTTATAGACCATGCGAAACCCAGGGGCGCCAAGGAAACCCAGGGCGGCGTCAAGGAATGAACGACATGACGAAGACGAAGCTCAAGATCGGCTGCCAGACCTTCACCTGGGAGATGCTCGGCAAGGCCTGGACCGGCGGCCCCGACGATCTCCTGAAGGCGATCGCCGACGGCGGCTATGCCGGCATCGAGATCACCGACACCATGATCGGCCGCTATGCAGGCAAACCGACGGAGTTCGCCGCGGCGCTTGGAGCATCCGGCCTGACGCTGGTCTCCTTCGCCTTCGGTTCGAAAAGCGGCTTCACGCTGAAGGACGAGATCGGCGCCGATCTCGAAACCGCGAGGCGCTGGATCGATTTCGCTGCCGCGTTCCCAGGTGCGCTTGTCTCGATGGGCTCGGCGACCGTCGTCTCCAACGGCTCGCGCGACGACAAATTCGCTATCGCCGCAGAGGTCTACAACAGGGCCGGCGAGCTCGGGCGCAAGGCCGGCGTCCAGGTCGCAGTGCATCCGAGTTCGCACCACAACACGCTGCTGTTCGACCGCGCCGACTACGACGCGATCTTTGCCTTGCTCGAACCCGACCTGGTCGGCTGGGTGCCCGATACCGGCCACATATTGCGCGGCCACAAGGACATGGCCGATACGCTTACCACCTACCGCGACCGCATCCGCTACATCCATCTGAAGGACGTCGACGCCAAGGGCGATTGGGCGATGCTGGGTAAAGGCGTCTGCGACACGCCTGAAGTGATCGAGATCGTCGGTGCGGCGCCGCGCTTCAACGGCTGGCTGGTGCTTGAAGAAGAATCCGACACGGCCGCGGCCGATCCTGCCGGCGCGGTCAAGACCAACCGCCAGACGATGCGCGGCTACGGGGCCTGAGACGATGATCGGGAAACAGGACAGGCGCCTCAGGGTCGGCGTGCTCGGCTGCGGCCCCATCGCGCAGTTCGCGCATCTGGAATCCTGTGCAAAGGCCAGCAATGCCGACCTCTACGCCATTTGCGACGCCGCACCCGACCTGCTCGCCCGCATGGGCGCCACCTACGAGCCGCGGAAGATGTATGCCGACTATGACGAGATGCTCGCCGATCCGGAGCTGGAAGCGGTCATCGTCGCCACCTCGGACGCCTATCACGTGCCGATGTCGATCAAGGCGCTCGACGCCGGCAAGCATGTGCTGTGCGAAAAGCCGATCGGAACTTCGGTCGAGGAAGGCGAGGCGCTGGCGGCGGCGGTGAAACGCTCCGGCAGGATCCTGCAGGTCGGCCACATGAAACGCTTCGATCCGGCGCTGGAGGCGGCGCGCGACTTCGTGCGCGACGAAATGGGCGAGGTGCTGGCGCTGAAGGCCTGGTATTGCGATTCCACTCACCGCTACACCAATACGGATGCGGTGCAGCCGCTGCCTGTCACCAGCAAGCTGGCGAAGAAACCGTCCGGCAATCCGAAGGCGGATCTCCGGCAGTATTTCATGCTGGCGCACGGCTCGCATCTGGTCGATACGGCCCGCTTCCTCTGCGGCGAGATCACGGCCGTACGCGCCCGTCTCAACGAACGCTTCGGCGCCTATTGCTGGTTCGTCGAGACCGAGTTCGCCAGCGGCGCGCTCGGCCATCTCGATCTCACCGTCGCCGTACGCATGGACTGGCACGAGGGTTTCCAGCTCTATGGCGAGAACGGCTCCGTCATCGCCAAGACGTTCAATCCCTGGTACTTCCGCGCCAGCGAGGTCGATATCTTCCATGAGAAGGACGCGACCTCGCGAAAACCGCTCGGCGCCGACGGCCATTTCTTCCGCCGCCAGCTGGAAGGTCTCGCCGACACGGTGCTGAACGGCGCGCCGATGCGCGGTGCCAATGTCGAGGACGGCATTGCCTCGATCCGCGCCATGGTCGCCATTGCCCGCTCCGTCGAGACCGGCGAGCGGATCGAGCTCGCTTCGGTCTCGGGTGCGGTCTGATGCGTCTCGGCATCTTCGCCAAGACCTTTGCGGGCACCGAGCCGGCTGTTGTGCTGGAAGCAGTGCGGCAGGCGGGCTATGAGACGACGCAATTCAATCTCGCTTGCGCCGGCCTGCCGTCGATGCCCGATGCGGTGCCTGACGCAGCCATTCCGGCCATTCGCGCCGCCGCCCGATCAACAGGCGTATCGCTCGCCGCCCTGTCAGGCACCTACAACATGGCGCATCCAGACAAGGCGGTGCGCGACGATGGTCTTTGCCGCCTTGTCGTCGTCATCGATACAGCCGCCGCCCTCGACATTCCGCTGGTCACGCTCTGCACCGGCTCGCGCAATGCAGCCGACCAATGGGCCTATCATCCCGACAACGCCACACCGGCCGCCTGGTCCGACATGGCCACTGAGATGGAAAAGGCGCTGGCGCTGGCCGAAGGCGCAGGCGTCGATCTCGGCATCGAGCCCGAACAGGCCAACATCGTCACCTCGGCGAAGGATGCCACCCGCTTGATCGCCGACATGGGCTCGAAGCATCTGAAGATCGTGCTCGATCCGGCGAACCTGTTCGAGCATGCGACGCCGGAGGAGGCGCGCGCCATCGTCGCGGCGGCGATCGACGAGGCCGCTGCCCATATAGCCATGGCGCATGCCAAGGACCGGCATGCCGACGGCCGCTTTGCCACAACAGGGGAGGGCATTGTCGATTTTCCGGATTTCGTCGCGCGGCTGAACACTGTGAAATTCGATGGCCCGCTTGTCACGCACGGACTGTCGGCCGACGAAGCTCCCGCCGTTGCCGCCTTTCTGCGCCGCCTGCTCCGATGAGCGTCGCACCGACGACCATGCTTCGCGACGATGCGGCGCTTCGTGTCTTCGACACGGAGCAAGGCAGGCTTCCCGTCGTCTTCCAGCACGGTCTCGGCGGTGACGCCGCCCAGGTGGCGCAGAATTTTCCCGACGGCCCGTCGCGACGCCGGCTCACCGTCGAATGCCGGGCCCAAGGCGGCTCCGGTGCCGGCCACAAGCGCCCCCTTTCGATCGCCATGTTCGCCGACGACGTGCTGGCCGCCGCCGATGCGGCCGGCATCGAACGCTTCGTCGCCGGCGGCATCTCGATGGGTGCGGCGATCGCGCTGCGCCTGGCCGTCCGGCATCCCGAGCGCGTCACCGGCCTGGTGCTGGTCCGTCCGGCCTGGGCCTTCGACGCTGCACCTGAAAACATGCGTCCCTATGCGGAAGTGGCCGAGCTCATCCGAAACCGCCCGCCGAACGAGGCGCGCGCCGTCTTTGCCGCTTCGGCCACGGCGGCCCGGTTCCGCGCCGAGGCACCCGACAATCTAGCGTCCTTGCTCGGTTTCTTCGAACGCGACAATGCAGCGGACTTCGCCGAAATGATGCGGGCAATCGCCGGCGATGGGCCCGGCGTTTCGCGGGCCGCAGCCTCTGCGCTCTCAATCCCCACACTCGTCGTCGGAAGCGGCGTCGATCTCGTCCATCCCTTGGCGATTGCGCGCGAACTGGCGAAGACAATCCTCAACGCGATCTTCACCGAGGTGACACCAAAGGCCACCGACAAGGATCGCCACTTCGCCGAAATCCGTGCCGCGATCGGCGGCTTTCTCGATAAAAATTTCAACAACCAGGACCAGTCATGATCTCGAAACTCCTTTCAGGCCCGGCCGCTATCGCCGCATTGCCGCGCGATCGTCTGATCGCTGAATTCTCGTCTTGGTCTGCCAATCTCGCCAATTTCGAGAGCGACTTGAAGCGCATCGAACCCTATGTCGACCTTCACCACATCGATGTCGCTGACGGCCACTTCGCGCCGTCCTTCCTGTTCTTCCCCGATCTGGTCGCTCGCATCGCCAAGCTGACGGCCAAGCCCATCCATGTCCATCTGATGGTCGACGGGACAATCGTCGAGGAACAGACGCGCCAATTCATCGAGGCCGGGGCCGACATGATCAGCGTCCATGCCGAGAACGGCGAGGCGGGTCTGCGCGCGGTTCGGCTGGCACGGCAACTCGGCGCCGGGGCCGGCGTCGTGCTGCGGCTGGAAACGCCGATCGAAGCGGTGGGGCCCTTTGTGTCCGAAGTCGCGTTCGTCACGCTTCTGGGAACCGCGATCGGCGTCAAGGGGCAAGGCCTTTCGGAGAAAGCCTGCGACAGGTTGGTTGAGGCCCGCGCCATCCTGCGCAAGACCGGCCGCGAGGCGGACGTGGTTCTTGCCGCCGACGGCGGCATCCGCCACGAGACGGTGCCGCTGCTGCGTGCCGCGGGCGCCGAGACCGTCGTTCTTGGTTCGCTCGCTTTCGGTGACAAGGATCTGGCCGGCCGCATCGGCTGGCTGCACGGGCTGAAAGTCGCGGCATGAGCAACGAGGCCGCTCTCGCGATCGATCTTGGCGGCACCGAGCTTCGTGCCGCCCTGGTCGACCATGATGGCAAGATACTGGCATTCGCGGCGGTGCCGACACAGGCGCAGGCCGGTCCCCAAGTGGTGATCGGCCAGATCGAGGCTCTCGCCGCGACCATCCATGCCGAGGCGCCGGCCCTCGCCATCCTCGGTGTCGGCGTCGGTGCGCCGGGACCGCTCGATCCGCTGGCCGGCATCGCCGTCGGGCCGCCGACGCTCGCCGGCTGGCTGGACGTGCCGCTGGCCGACATCCTCGAGCGGCGGCTCGGCTTGCCGGTGCGGCTGGAGAACGACGCCAATGCCGCGGCACTTGGCGAGTGGCGCTTCGGCGCCGGCCACGGTGCCCGTTCGCTTGTCTTCGTCACCGTCTCGACCGGCATTGGCGGCGGCGTCGTCGTCGACGGGCGCATCCTGCACGGCCGCCGCGGCCTTGCCGCCGAGATCGGCCATATGACCATCACCGATGGAGGCGAGCGCTGCATGTGCGGTGTCGTCGGCTGTTTCGAGGCCATCGCTTCGGGCACCGCGCTCGGCCGCCGCGCCAATGCCGCGACGTCGGCCTTCGACGGCTCGACGCTGCGCCGCCTCTCGGCCAACGGCGAGGTGACGGGCCGCCATGTCGTCGATGCGGCGCGGCTGCAGGACGATCTCGCCCTGGCCCTGCTCGAGGAGGAAGCGCGCTGGCTCGGCGTCGGCTTCACTAACCTCCTGCATCTCTATTCGCCCGACGTGCTGGTCGTCGGCGGCGGCATCGCCAATGGCCTCGATCTGATGGCTCCGGCAATAGAGGCGACCATCCGCCAGCGCGCCATGCGCGCCTATCGCGACGTGCCGGTGGTTCAGGCCCAGCTCGGCCGCCACGCCGGGCTGATCGGCGCGGCGAGCCTTGTCCTGTTCGACGACGGCACAGCCCGCGTGCCTGTCGAAGGGCCAAGCAGATATCCCGGACACGAGGGCGGACACTGATGGCCGAGCTCAAGCTGCGCGGCGTGCGCGTCCTGCTGCCTCACACGGTGAGCACACGAAAAACGGCCGGAGGCGGCGATGCCTCCGGCCATTTGCTATCGCTGTGCGGCCGTTGTGATTACTCGGCTGGAACGATGTCCGCCGGCAGGCTGTCGTCGGCCGTTCCCGCCAGCGCCCTGGCCAGCTTGGCCTCGTCGAGCTCGCCTTCCCAGCGCGCCACCACCAGCGTCGCCACCGCATTGCCGACGAAGTTGGTCAGCGCCCGGCATTCCGACATGAAGCGATCGACGCCGAGGATCAGCGCCATGCCGGCGACAGGCACAGCCGGCACCACCGAAAGCGTGGCGGCAAGGGTGATGAAGCCGGCGCCGGTGATGCCGGCCGCCCCCTTGGAGGAAAGCATCGCCACCAGGAGCAGCAGGATCTGGTCGCCGAAGGAGAGGTGGATGTTCGTCGCCTGCGCGATGAACAGCGCGGCCAGCGTCATGTAGATGTTGGTGCCGTCGAGGTTGAAGGAATAGCCGGTCGGGATGACCAGCCCGACCACCGAGCGCTTCGCGCCGGCCTTCTCCATTTTCTCCATCAGCGAGGGCAGTGCCGCTTCCGAAGACGAGGTGCCCAGCACCAGAAGCAGCTCCTCCTTGATGTAGCGGATCAGCGACAGGATGGAGAAGCCGTTGTAGCGGCAGACGGCGCCCAGCACGATGAACACGAACAGGAAAGCGGTCATGTAGAAGGTGCCGACCAGCATGGCGAGGTTGATGACCGAGCCGATGCCGTACTTGCCGATGGTGAAGGCCATGGCGCCGAAGGCGCCGATAGGGGCTGCCTTCATCAGCACGCTGACCAGCTTGAACATCGGCGCCATCAGCGCCTGCAGGAAATTGAGCACCGGCGCGCCCTTGTCGCCGACCAGCGCCAGCGCAATGCCGAACAGCACTGAAAAGAACAGCACCTGCAATATGTCGCCGTCGGCGAAGGCGCCGACGATGGTGGCAGGGATGATGTTCATCAGGAAGCCGGTGACCGACTGGTCGTGCGCCTTGGCGGCGTAGCTGTTGACGGTCGCGGCGTCGAGCGTCGCCGGGTCGATGTTGAAGCCGGCCCCGGGCTGCACGACATTGGCCACGATCAGGCCGATGATGAGCGCCAGCGTCGAGAAGGTGAGGAAGTAGAGCATCGCCTTGCCGGCGACGCGGCCGACCTTCTGCAGGTCGCTCATGCCGGCAATGCCGGTGGCGACCGTCAGGAAGATAACCGGGGCGATGATCATCTTGACCAGCTTGATGAAGGCGTCGCCAAGCGGCTTCATGCTCTCGCCGAGCGACGGATAGAAATGGCCGAGCAGGATGCCGACGGTGATCGCCACCAGCACTTGCACGTAGAGTTGGGCATAGAGCGGCTTGCGCTGCGCGGCGGGCGCGCGTGATTGGTCTGCCATGTGCATCTGCTATCTCCCTGGCCGGAGGGAACGGCACGCGCCGCCCCGCAAGACTTCTCCCATCGCGGCGCTCCGGTCGCTCGCCGCTGTCGGGAGTTTTGCAAGCGTCGTGCCAGATCGAGAAAAGGCCGGAACCCTGGGTTTCCGGCGGTTTTGTCCCCGCTTCGATGGAGGCCTGTGCGGATTTCCGCACTCACCCTTGTTTGCCTGGGCGGAGTTTCGCATTACAGTGGCTGCTGAACAGCGAACGGTGGAGAGGGCAGACGCCGCAGGCAGGCACCGATAGCGCATACCCGGAGTTCGCCGGCCGCGACCTGCTGCGCGAAGCGATGGCCAGGCTGCGTGACGGCCGCTGGCTCATTCTCCTGGTCGCCCTGGCAATGCTGGCGGGAGCGGTCGCGATTGCCGGGCGCCTTGCCGCCAACCAGGCCGCCGGCAATCTGCGCGACGGAGCACTGGCAGCCTTGCCGCTGGCGGCGGGCACCCTGACCGGCGAAATCGAAAAGCAGCGTCTCGTTCCCTTGGTGCTGGCACGCGACGATGCGGTGCGCGACGCGTTGCGCCGGGCCGGCAAAACCCAAGAGACAGCGCTCGACGACAAGCTCCGCGCCATTGCCGCCGACGCCTCGGCATCCGCCATCTATGTCATCGACACGGCAGGCATCGCGATATCGGCCAGCAACGCCGGCGAGCCGGGCAGCTTCGTCGGCATCGACTACAATTTCCGCCACTATTTCACCGACGCCATGACCAAGGGCGCCGCCAGCCAGTATGGCCTCGGCACGATCAGCGGCAGGCCGGGACTTTATCTCGCCAGCCGCGTCGATGACGGCAAGACGCCGCTCGGCGTTGCCGTACTGAAGGTCGAACTCGACGGAGTCGAAGCCAATTGGCGCTCCAGCGGCTTTGTCGTCTTCGTCACCGACGAGCGCGGTGTCGTGCTGGCGACCAGCCGGCCCGAGTGGCGTTTCCACGCGCTTGCGCCGCTCTCGGCCGCGGATGCCGCGACAGCCCACGCGCAGCTTCAACTTGCCGAAACCGGCTTCGAACCGCTGCCGATACGACGCGGTGCCGGTGACGGCCTGGCGACAATCGACAATGCCGGAAAATCGCGCCAGTTCGTCGAAGTGGCGCAGGACCTGCCCGGCGCCGTTCCCGGCTGGCGTCTGTGGCTGCTCACGCCTGCCGATGCCGCTTTGACGTCGGCCGCCAACACGGCGCGCCTGACCACGCTGCTGGCGTTGCTGCTCACGGGTTTGCTTGCCTACGTGCTTCTCAGGCGCCGCCGTGCGCGCCGCGTGAGGCAGGAAGCGCTGGCGCGCATGAATGCTGAACTGGAGAGCAGGGTAAGCACGCGAACGGCGGAACTGACCCGCTCCAACACCGCCCTTGCCGGCGAGATCGCCGAGCGCGAAAACGCCGAGGCCAAGGTCCGCCGACTGCGCGACGACCTCGCCCAGGCCAACCGGCTTTCCATCCTCGGCCAGATCGCCGCCGGCGTCGCGCATGAGATCAACCAGCCGGTGGCGGCGATACGCACCTACGCCGAGAATGCCGGCCGCTTCCTGCATGGCGACAAAGTCGAATCCGTCTCGGGCAACCTGACATCGATCGTGTCGATGACCGAGCGCATCGGCGCCATCACCAGCACGCTGCGCACCTTCGCGCGGCGACCAGGCGTCGCCGCCTCGCCATTGCCCGTGCGCGAAGCGATCGACGGCGCGCTGTCGCTCCTGTCCGGCCGCATCCGCGATTCCGGCGTGACCGTCGTCAAGCCGCGCGGCACCGCCTCGCCGACGGTCATGGCCAGCCGAATCCGGCTGGAGCAGATCCTGGTCAATCTCTTGCAGAATGCGCTGGATGCCCTGAAGGACCGGCCCGATCCGCGCATCGAGATCGAGCTTGCCGAGCGCGACGACAGGGTGCTGGTTTCGGTGCGCGACAATGGACCTGGCCTCGGGCCGGAAGCGGCCGGCAATCTGTTCATGCCGTTCCAGACCACAAAGGAAAAGGGGCTTGGCCTCGGTCTGGTGATCTCGCAGGAGATCGCCCAGGAACTGGGCGGCACGCTGCGCCTCGATCCGGGCAGCACGAAAGGCGCATCCTTCACCATAGATCTGAGGCGAATTGAATGACTGAGGGATCAGGGCTGGTCGCGCTCGTCGAAGACGACGCGGATCTGCTTCACGCCACCACGCAATTGCTCGAGCTTGCCGGCTTCGGCGTGATCGCGTTCAAGGCCGCGGAGGCAGCGCTTGCCGCCGTCGACCGGGATTTTCAGGGCGTGGTGGTCAGCGACATCCGCATGCCCGGCATGAACGGCTTGCAGCTGTTCGATCGGATCAGGGCGATCGACATCGACATACCGGTGATCCTGGTCACCGGACATGGCGATATTGATCTCGCGGTGGCCGCGCTCAAGGATGGCGTCTACGATTTCATCCCGAAACCCTATGCCGGCGAGCGCCTTGTCGAAGCGCTGAAGCGGGCAAGCGAAAAGCGGCGGCTGGTGATGGAGAACCGGCGGCTGCACGAGGCCGCCGCGCAGGCCGCCGACGGCCTGCCGCTGATCGGCGAGGCGCCCGCCATCCGCCGCCTTCGCGAGACCTTGCGCCAGATCGCCGACATGGATGTCGACGTGCTGGTGGAAGGGGAGACCGGCACCGGCAAGGAGGTGGTGGCGGATCTCCTGCACCGATGGAGCCGGCGCCGCGCCAAGCCTTTCGTGGCGCTGAATTGCGGTGCCCTGCCGGAGACCGTCATCGAGAGCGAGCTGTTCGGCCACGAGCCGGGTGCGTTCACCGGGGCGCAGCGGCGGCGGATCGGTCGCATCGAGCATTCGAGCGGCGGCACGCTGTTCCTCGACGAAATCGAATCCATGCCGCCGCCGCTACAGGTCAAGCTGCTGCGGGTGCTGGAAACGCGCAGCCTCACCCCGCTCGGCTCCAACGAAACGCGCCGCCTCGATCTGCGGGTCGTCGCGGCAACGAAGGTCGATCTAGGCCGGCCGGACCAGCGCGGCGATTTTCGCGAGGATCTCTATTTCCGCCTCAACGTGGTGACGCTGCGCATCCCGCCGCTGCGCGAGCGGCGCGGCGACATCCCGATGCTGTTCGGGCATTTCCTAGGTAACGCCTCGCAGCGTTTCGGCCGTCCTGTCGCGGCTGTGAATGCCGCGGTGAGCGACCATCTCCAGTCGCATGACTGGCCGGGCAATGTGCGCGAGCTCGCGCATTTTGCCGACCGCGTCGCGCTCGGCCTCGGGCCCGACGAGGAGGCCAGGGCAACGTCCGCGCGCTTGCCGGAGCCCTCGGCGGCGCTGCCCGAACGGGTCGGCCGCTACGAGGCGCAACTCATCCGCGAGGCCTTGCGCGATCATGCCGGCGACGTGCGCGGGGCCATCGACGCACTCGGCGTGCCGCGCAAGACTTTCTACGACAAGCTCAAGCGCTACGGCATTTCCGCCTCCGAATTCCGCAATGGTGGCACCCCGGACCGGCACCCTGTTCGGGGACGGACATAGGCGTTGCGCAGGCGCTCCGGCCTTCGTAACTCTGTTCGTCTCCCGTTGCGCATTTCGGATGAGCCATGATCACGACACTTGAAACGACGGCAACCCCGTTGCCCGAAGAACTCGCCTTTCTCGGCGAACGTTTGATGGCGTTCAACGACGGCGATGTCGGCGCTTCCGAAAGGAAGGCCCTTGCGGTGTTCGTGCGTGATGAAGCCGGCGCGATTGTCGCGGGCACTTCGGGCTACACCGCCTGGGGCTGGCTCTGCGTGCAATGGCTGTGGGTCGACGAAAGGCTGCGCGGCCGGCGCATGGCCGGCACGATGCTGGACGCGGCTGAGAAGGAGGCGATGGCGCGTGGCTGCCAGAACGCCTGGATCGACACCTTCAACCCGAACGCCGCCAGGGTCTATCAGCGCCAGGGCTATCAGCCCTTCGGAACACTCGCCGATTTCCCCGTCGGCCGCAGCCGCGTCTTCCTGCAGAAAAAACTGTCGGCGGGCTGATCAACCGGCCAGCCGTCCGCCGCGCATCGGCTGCGGCGCGCCCGTCGTGCTGGGAAAACTGATCGGCAGGCCGCGCAGTACGCGCACCGCCAAAAAGGCAAAACACTCCGCCTCCACCGCGTCGCCGCTCCAGCCGAGGCTTTCGGCCTGCACCACCTCCACACCGGCGCGGCTGGCGATCATTGCCATCATCGTCGGGTTGTGGCGGCCGCCGCCGCTGACCACCAGTCTTTTCGGCCGGCTCGGCAGAAGATCGAGTGCCTTGCCGACCGCGGCGGCGGTGAAGGCGGTCAAAAGCGCGGCGCCGTCCTCGGCGCTCAGGCCATCCGCCATGGTGGCGCCGAAGTCGAAACGGTCCAGCGATTTCGGATAGGGTTTGGTCAAATAGGGGTGTTGCAGCAGCTTGGCGAGCCGGGCTTCGTCGACCGTTCCCGCCCGGCCAAGCGCGCCGTCGCGGTCCATTTCGCCGAGCCCCTTCGACTTGATGAAATCGTTGAGCGGCGCGTTGGCGGGGCCGGTGTCGAAGGCAACGACATTGTCGCCGCCGTCCCACCAGGTGATGTTGGCGACGCCGCCGAGGTTCAGCACGGCCACCTCGCCGCTGGCGCCGGCGCTGCGCATCAGCGCGGTGTGATAGGCGGCCGCCAACGGTGCGCCCTGTCCTCCGGCGCGCATGTCGGCAGAGCGGAAATCATAGGCAACCTTGGTGCCGAGGATCGCATGCATCAATTCGCCATCACCAAGCTGCCGGGTCTGGCCGAGCCGGCCGATTTGCGGCGCGCGATGCAGTACGGTCTGGCCGTGGAAGCCGACGACGCCGATATCCGCCATCGTCATCCCATAATCTTCTACGAGCTCCTTGACCGCCGCCGATTGCGCGCGCGTCAGCGCCTCCTCGGCCTCGCGGAAGATCGCCGGCTCCGGTCCGGCAAAATTCCAGCCCCGCGCCTGCTTAAGCGTCTCTTCCAGCAGCGAGCGGATCGACGGGGGGTAGGGCATCAGCCGGTAGGTGCCGAAATCGTCGATGCGCTCGCCATCTGTCTTGATCAGGGCGACATCGATGTTGCCGTCCAGCACGGTGCCGGTCATCAGGCCGACGGCCCAGATGGATTCCATTATCGAACTCCATTGATGAGATCGCCGACCGCTTGGCGAAGCGCGACGATTCCGCTGTCGAAGTGACGTGTCGGATGGATCCGGTTGGTAAGCAAGGTCCAGGCCTTGCCTCTGTCGAAGTCGATCCACAGCCCCGTGCCGGTAAAGCCGGTATGGCCTATCGTTCCGGGGCCGCACAAAGCGCCGCCGGACCAGCCGTCATAGGGACGCTCCCAGCCATGGGTGCGGGTGGCGGACAAGGGCGTGCGCATCGGCGCGATCGACCGTTCGGATGCGCCGGTCAGCAGCCCTTGGGCGAAATCGAGCACCGAGGCGGCCGTGCCGAACAGGCCGGCATGGCCGGCGCCTTGCAACGCCGCGCAATTGTCGTCGTGAACCTCGCCGGACAGAACGCGATGGCGCCAGGTGCAGTCTTCTGTTGCCGCGGCGAGATCTGGCTCGGCAGACCACGCAAAGCCCGGGCCGGGCTCCATGTCGCGGATGCTTTTTCCCGACAGCCGTTCGAGCGCAAAGCCGAGCAGGATGAAATTGATGTCGGAATAGACCGGATCGCGGGCCCGCCATTCCCGTTGCAGGATGAAGGCGCGCAGCAAGTCGGGGTCGCGCCCGTAAGTGTAGATCGGTTCGACGGCCGGGAAGGGCGTCTGGTGCCCGAGGCACTGGCGAAACGTCACCTTCCGCTCCCAGGCACTCGCGTCATATTGGCGAAGGTCCGGCAGCACCGAGACGAGTGGTGCGTCGAGATCGATGGCACCGTCCTGAGCCAGCGTCAGAATGCGCGGCGTGGTGAAGATCACCTTGGTCAGGGATGCCAGGTCGAACCAGCTCTCCTCACGCATCGGTCGCTGCTTAGGCACGAGTTGGGCTGAGCCGATCGCCCTGGTGATGCGGTCGCCATTCCTGTCAACGATGCCGAGCACGCCACCGGGGATGCGCTTGGCGGCAACTGCCGCTGCGAGTGGTTGGAACGCGCGGTCGAAGATCTGGGCGAGGTTGGTCAATGCGGGCCTCCTGAAAGGCCGAGTTCCGTCACACCCCCCTCTGCCCTGCCGGGCATCTCCCCCGCAAGGGGAGAGATTGGCAGAGTTGATGTCCCGCCAGCCTTCCACCATTGGAGATTGGCGAAGGCCGAGGCGACATCCGATCTCCCCCCTTGCGGGGGAGATGCCCGGCAGGGCAGAGGGGGGTGCTGTCCCGCCAACCTGAGATATCCGAGGGCCATCACGCCTCCACCCTCGCCACATGATCCCCGCCAAACCGCTCCCATCTCGCCGGCGCCGGCTCAAACCCTTGCGGGCGCACCAGGGAAGGCACCTGGCGTGTGTCGACCTCGAAACGCTCATGCCGCCGGTCGATGGCCGGAACCGCTGATATGAGCTTCTTCGTGTAGGAATGTTTCGGCGCCGACAGCACCGAGGCCGCGTCTCCGATCTCGACGATCTGGCCGGCATAGATGACGGCGATGCGATGAGCGATCCGCTCGACGACAGCCATATCGTGTGAGATGAACAGATAGGCCAGCCCGAACTCGCGCTGCAGGTCGACCAGCAGCTCCAGCACCTTGGCCTGAACCGAAACATCGAGGGCGGAAACCGCTTCATCCAGAACGACGACCGACGGGTTGAGCATCAGCGCGCGGGCAATGCACAGCCTTTGCCGCTGGCCTCCGGAGAATTCGTGCGGATAGCGCTGCAAACTGTTCTGCGGCAGGCCGACGCGCTCCAGCAGGCTCGCCATCCTGGCTCGCGTTTCGGCATCCGCCCGGCCGCCATTGGCGATCACCGGCTCCGCCAGGATGCTCTCGATGCTCAGCCGCGGGTTGAGCGAAGCGTAGGGATTCTGGAAAACCATCTGCACGGGCTTGGCGCTGTGCTTTGCCGTGGCCGTTGGGGCGCCGACCGAGAAGCTGCCGCGCGTCGAGCGCACCAGCCCAAGGACTGCTTTCGCGGTGGTCGATTTGCCCGAACCGCTCTCGCCGACAATGGCCAATGTCTCTCCCGGCATCAGGTCGAAGTCGACACCGTCCACGGCGTGCACCGCGCCGCTGGCATGGCTGAAGAAACTGCTCTTGAGCGGAAACCGCACCACGAGGCCGTTGACCTCAAGGGCCGGGTCCGTCCTTGCGTTCTTGTCGCGCTGCCCGTCCGTGCGTGTCGCGCGGCCGTGGGCGAAATGCGGCACATCCTGCAACAGATGCTGCGTGTAGGCGTGCTGCGGCCTGTCGAGGACCTGGTTCAGTTCGCCCTGTTCCACGGCCTGCCCGTTCTGCATCACCATCACAGTGTCGGCGATCCCGGCGACAAGGCCGATGTCGTGGGTGATGAAGATCATCGACATGCCGCTTTCCTGCTTGAGCTCCGCAAGCAGCGCCATGATCTGCGCCTGTACCGTCACATCGAGCGCCGTGGTCGGTTCGTCGGCGATCAGCAGACGCGGATTGCAGGCGAGCGCAATGGCGATCATTACCCTTTGCAGCATGCCGCCCGACAGCTGGTTGGGCGTGTATTTTAGCCGCCTTGCCGCATCGGGGATGCGCACCCGGTCGAGCGCGTCCTTGGCCGCCGCCGTGGCCTGCCGGCCGGTCAGGCCGCGATGCAGCCGGAACGATTCCTCGATCTGGGTGCCGATCGTCAGCACAGGATTGAGCGAGGTCATGGGCTCCTGGAAGATCATGCCGATCTCTGCGCCGCGAATCCCGGTCAGTTGCGGCTCGGTCGCGGTCGTCAGGTCGAAGAGACTGCCGTCGGCCCGTTTCAGCGTCATGGCGCCGCCGGTGATGCGGCCGCCGCCGAAATCGATGAGACGGTTGATCGACAGTGCGGTGACGGACTTGCCCGAGCCGCTTTCGCCGACAATGGCCAGCGTTTCGCCGTCGGCGAGATCGAAGCTGACGCCGCGCACCACCTCATTGGCTCTCGGGTCGCGGCCGAAGCCGACGCCCAGGTTGCGGACCGACAGAAGCGGGATCATGCGAGCGCTCTCCGCATCTTCGGATCGAGGATGTCGCGCAAGGCGTCGCCCAAGAGGTTGAAGCCCAGAATACTGATCATGATCGCCAGGCCCGGGAAGATCATCAGCCATGGGGCGGTTTCCATCAGATTGCGGCTGTCGCTCAGCATCAGTCCGAGCGAGGCGGCCGGCGGCTGCGTGCCGAGACCGAGGAAGCTCAGGCCGGCCTCGGTCAGCAATGCCCAGGCGAGCGCCAGCGTCACCTGGACGGTTAAGGGCGCGATCAGATTGAGCAGCAGGTGCCGCGTGATGATGTAGCTCGAGCTGCTGCCGAAGGTGCGCGCGGCGTCGACGAATTCGCGCGCCTTGAGCGACAAAGCAGGGCCGCGCACCACGCGTGTGAAAATCGGCATATAGACGATGCCGATGGCGACCACGCTGGTCCATGTGCCCGGTCCGGCAACGGTGACGATCAGCAGCGCCAGAAGAATGGCAGGAAAAGCCAGCAGCACATCCATGATCCGCATCAGCACGCCGTCCCAGCGACGCCCGAGCCAAGCGGCGGCGAGCCCAAGCACGGTGCCGGCAAGCGCGGCGAAGGCGACCGAAAAGAAGGCCACTGTGAAGGACTGGCCGACGCCCGCCATCAGCCGGCTCGCCACGTCGCGGCCGAACAGGTCGGTGCCCATCGAGTAGGCGGCACTGGGCGCATGCAGCCGGTCGACCCGGTATTGCGTGATCGGATTGTGCGGGGTCAGTCCCAACAGGCCGAGGATGGCGACCAGGAGATAGACGCCGACGATCACGCCGCCGATACGGCCGCTGCTGTGCCTGAAGATGGCGCGCAGCATGCGCATCACTGCTCGCCCAGCCGGATGCGCGGATCGAGCGCGACATAGGCGAGGTCGACCAGGAGATTGACGATCATGAAGTTGAAGGCGATGAACAGCACGCTGCCCTGCACCAGCGCGTAGTCGCGCTGGAGGATGGCGTCGAGCACCATGCGGCCGAGGCCGGGCAGGGCATAGATCTGCTCGACGATGACCGCGCCGCCGAGGAGATAGCCGAACTCGATGCCGCTCAGCGTCACCACGGGGATCAGCGCGTTGGGGAGCGCATGTCGCCAGATGACGCTGCGCGCCGAGGCGCCCTTGCTGCGGGCGGTGCGCACATAGTCGTCGCTCAACACGTCGAGCATGGCCGAGCGCGAGATGCGGGTGACCGAGGCGGCGAAGGCGAAGCCGAGCGTGATGGCAGGCAGGATCAGCTGGCTGAGATTACGCAAGGGATCCTGCCAGAGCGGCGTGAATTCGCCCATGGCCGGCAGCACGCCGAAGCCGGCCGACAGCGCGTAGATGATCAAAAGGCCGAGCACGAAGCTCGGCGTCGACTGGCCGATCATAGCGACGACGCGCACACCGAGGTCGGACAGTTTCTCACTATGCGTGGCGGCGTAGATGCCCGCCGGCATGCCGGCTGCGAGTGCGATGATCATCGACAGCACGGCCAGTTCCAGCGTCAGCGGGAAGCGCTCGAGGATGACGTCCAATACCGGCCTACCATAGGTGACGGAGATGCCGAAATTGCCGTGCAGGATGCCGCCGATCCAGCGCCAGTACTGGACGAACCAGGGCTGGTCGATGCCGAAATAGGCGGCGAGCGCATCGCGCTGTGCCGGCGTCAGCAGGCCGGCTTCGGTGCCCAGCATCGCGGTGATCGAATCGCCCGGCACCATCCGGATCGCCACGAAGACCAGGATCGACACGCCAAGCAGGACGAGAGGAAACGCCGCAAGTCGTCGCATCAGATAATTCACGCGAAGAAGACCTCTCGTCTAGAGCATGATGCCGAAAAGTGTGAAACGGTTTTCGGACGACATCATGCTCTATCCCTTTGATCTAGAGGCGGATTCAAATTTCAGGTCGATTCAACCTGAAATCATCCGTCTCCAGGGCCGCCCACGGCTACTGCTGGATGGTAACCTTGCTGAGGCTGAACAGCGTGCCCGTCGGCGTCGGCACGAACCCGGCGACGTTCTTCTGCTGGGCGGTATAGCTGTAGGACGTGTAGAGCCAGATCCAGGGCGAGACTTCGGCGAGGTGCTTCTCGAACTCGGTGAAGATCGCCTTGCGCTTGGCCGGATCGGTCTCGGCGCGGCCTTTCTGCATCAGGCTGTCCAGCGTATCGTCGATGTAGTTGGCCACCTTCTGCAGATTGCCTGATTTGGTCCAGTAGCGGTTGTACATGGTGTAGGGGTCGGCGCGGCCGCCATTGAGCGCGATCGCCATGTCGAAATCGCCCTTCAGCCAGGCGTCGACATAGACGTTGAGCTCCATCATCTTGATGTCGAGCTTGACGCCGATCTCGGCGAGCTGCGATTGGATGACCTGGGCTTCTGCCGCCGCCGTCGGCGGCTCGCCGGTGGCGCCGATCACGGTCGCCGAAAAGCCGTCGGCAAAGCCTGCCTCCGCCATCAACTTCTTGGCCTTCTCGACATCACGCTTGTAGCAGAAGAGCTGGCTGGGATCGGTCGCAAGTGCTGGGATGGTCAGCGGTCCGGTGACCTTGCCTTCGCCGAGCGCGGCGGTGTCCAGAACCTCCTGCCGGTCGATGGCGCAGGAGATCGCCTGGCGCACCTTGAGTTCGGTCATCGGCTTGCGTGACGGATTGAGCTGCAGCACGTTATAGGCCAGCACCGGCGCGCGGTTCAGTTGCAGGCTAGCCTCGTTCGGCACCAGCGTGGCGACGAGCGGATCGTTGAGCAGCGCGAAATCGACCTGCTTGGTGCGCATGGCGGCGAGGATCGCCGCTTCATCGGGCAGCACGCTGATTTCGATACCGTCGACGCCGGTCGCGCCGCCGGCCCATTCCTTGTTGGCGCTCAAGACTTCCTTGGCGTTGGGGTCCCATTTATCGAGCTTGAACGGGCCGGAGCCGACCGTTTTGGTGCCGATCGAGCCGGCCTTGACCTCGGCCGCCGGCACGATGGCCGCGTTGATGTCGCTCATCGCCGTCAGGATCGGCGCGTCGGGCTGCGATAAATGGAACACGACGGTTCCAACGTCCGGCGTGTCGATGCTGGCGATCGACAGGAAGTTGGCGCGGGCGGCGGCGCCTGTCTTCTCGTCCAGGATGCGCTCGAAAGACGCCTTGACGTCGGCCGGAGTCACGGCAGCGCCGTCCTGGAATTTCGCCTTGGGATCGAGCTTGAAGGTCAGCTCCTTGCCGTCCTTGGAGAATTCCCAGGAGGTGGCGATGGCCGGGACGATCTGCAGGCTGGCATCGACCCGCACCAGCGGCTCATAGATCAGCTCCAGGAGCCGCAGCGAGGAAAAGGCCGTCTGCTTGTGCGGATCAAGTCCCGTTGCGTCCTGCGACCAGGCCATGTGCAGCGTCGCCGCCTGCGTCGAGACCGTGGCGATGCCGAGCATGGCTGCCAGCGTGATGCCCGACAGCAGCTTTCTTGTGAGGTGAACCATTCTCGTCTCCCATCTTTGCTTGAACCCGATGCCCTTGCAGTTTCTGCGGACCGCTTCCAAGGCACACGCGCTTTGGAGCATCGGCCCAGTCTATGCGGCTTCGCGCCGACTTGTGTAAAGCAGCTTCACGCCGTCTGGTCTCAAGCGCCTTCATGCGTCTCGTCGCTGATTGCCTTTCGCAGGAAACCCCTTGCCTTGGCGAGGGCTGCGCGCGCCTCCTCGACCTCAAGCCCGGTGATGGTCAGCAGGATCGCCAGCTTCACGTCGTTGCCGGTCCGGCCGAGCGCCTGGCGCGCCTGCGCCGCCGTGCAGCCTGTGGTCTGCATCACGATCCTGGTTGCCCTGGCGACCAGTTTCCTGTTGGACGGATTAAGGTCCACCATCAGGTTCTGGTAGCTCTTGCCGATGCGGATCATCGAGGCCGTGCTCAGCATGTTGAGCACCAGCTTCTGCGCCGTTCCGGATTTCAGCCGCGTCGAGCCGGTCAGCACCTCGGGACCGACGACTGGCGAGATGGCGATGTCGGCAATGCCTGCTATGGTCGATGCCGGATTGCAGGACAGGGCGACCGTCGTTGCCCCCACCTGCTTGGCATAATTCAACCCGCCGATCACATAGGGCGTGCGCCCGCTGACCGCGATGCCGACCACCACGTCGTCCGGGGTGAGCTTGACGTCCTGCAAGGCCCTGGCGCCCATCTTGGGATCATCCTCGGCCCCTTCGGTCGAGCGCACCAGCGCGTCGGGCCCGCCGGCGATCAGGCCAACGACCATGCCTTCCGGCACGCCGAAAGTGGGCGGACATTCCGAGGCGTCGAGCACGCCCAGCCGGCCGCTGGTGCCGGCGCCCATATAGACAAGCCGAGCGCCTTTCTGGAAGGCGAGGACGATGCGGTCGACCGCGGCCGCGATGTCCGGCAGCACCTTTTCGACCGCTGCCGGAACCACCCGGTCCTCGTCGTTGATCTTGCGCAGCACATCGATCGTCGGCAGCAGGTCGATGTCCATGGTCCGCGGATTCCGGCCTTCGGAAACCAGCCGGTCCAGCTCGGACATCAAACCTTGCTCGCTCATCCCAGTGCTTTCAAATCAGTCCAGTGCTTTCAAATCAGTGCTTTCAAAAATCAGGCCGCTCAGCCTGTTCGGAAGTGGTTCCTCTTTGGTTCCGGCACACGCGTATTTCGCTATGCTACCCCGTTTCGTTAACGTCTTAGAATTCAATATTCGTTCCGTCAACGGAAAGATGGAATAAATTATTCCTTCCGCGCTAATGCTTGCCGAGTGACCTGCGGGCAAGAATGATCGCCCCGGAAACCGCGTCGCCATCGGCGGCTTTCAGGCGCCGGCGAACGTCGGGTGCGAGCCATGGTTCGAGCGGACTGGCGAGCCCGCCCAGCAGGGCCACGCGCGGCGCGCCTTTTTCGAACAGAACCCGCACCAGCGTGTCGATCTGTTCGGCGGCCTTTTGCACGATGCGCCGTCCTGCCGGATCGCCCTGGTCGGCGTGGCGCATCACCATCGGCGCCAGGGCCGCATAGTCGGTGGCGCTGGCGCGGTCCATCCAGGCCACGGCTTGCATCGGGTCGTTCTCGAAACGCTGCATGACTTCCGCCAGCAGTGCCGTGCGCTCATGCCGGCCGTCATGGGCGCGCAACGCCAGCTGCACGGCCTTCAGCCCGAGATCGGCGCCGCTGCCTTCGTCGGAGATCGGAAAGCCATAGCCTCCGGCGCGCAGGTCGCGGCCCTCGACGAAGCCGAGGCCGATCGAACCGGTGCCGGCGATGACGATGGCGCCGTCCTGGCCCGAATGCGCGCCGAGGCAGGCGGCGACGCCATCGCTGACGAAATCGATGCTGGCAAAGGGATGCGCGATCGCCCGCAGCGCCTCCAGCGCGCCCTTGCGGCCGATCCCGGCAAGGCCGATGCCGGCGTGAATCCGGGCGCTTTCCGCCGCGCCGAACCCTGCCTCCTCGATCGCCGCGCCAAAGGCCTTGGCAACCGACGCCCAGGCCGTATCGATGCCGAGCCGCGTCGACGCCGGACCGGAGAGGCCTTGTCCCAGCACGGTTCCCTCGGCATCCTCGACGCGGGCGCGACAGCCGGTTCCGCCGCCGTCGACGCCGAGAAAATAATCGGAGCGGCCGTTGTTCATGCGCTCAGCCGCTCGATGTCGGCGCCGCACAGACGCAGCTTGCGGTCCAGTTGCTCATAGCCACGGTCGAGATGATAGACCCGGTTGATGGTCGTCTCGCCCTCGGCGACCAAGGCCGCCAGCACCAGCGACACCGAGGCGCGCAAATCGGTGGCCATGACTTGCGCGCCATGCAGTTTCTCGCCGCCGCGCACCAGCGCGGTGGTGCCTTGCAGCTTGATGTTGGCGCCGAGCCGCATCAGTTCGGGAACATGCATGAAGCGGTTCTCGAAAATGGTTTCGCGCAGCAGCGACGCGCCCTGCGCGCAGCACATCAGCGCCATGAACTGCGCCTGGAGATCGGTCGGAAAGCCCGGATAGGGTTCCGTCGTGACGTCGGCGGCCTTGAGCGGCCGCTCGCGCGACACGATGAGCCCGCGGTCGCCCGGCCAGACGCCGACGCCGGTCGCCTCCAGCAGTTGCACCACCGAGGCCATGTGCTCGAGCCGGGCATGCGTCAGTTCCAGTTGCCCGCCGGTGATCGCCGCGGCGATGGCATAGGTGCCGGCCTCTATCCGGTCCGGAATGATGTCGTGCCTGGCCGCGCGCCAGTCCGTGTCGCCGGCGATCAGGATGCGATGTGTGCCGGCACCTTCGACACGCGCGCCCATCGCGTTGAGGCAAGCCGCGAGGTCGGCCACTTCGGGCTCGCGCGCCGCGTTGAGGATTTCGGTTTCGCCCTTGGCCGTGGTCGCCGCCATCATGGCGGTTTCCGTCGCCCCGACCGACGGCGAGCTCAGGACGATGCGCGTGCCGGTGAGCCCGTTCGGCGCCGAGGCGACGATCAGCCCGTTCTCGATGGCGATGCGGGCGCCCAGCGCCGCGAGTGCGGCGACATGCATGTCGACCGGCCGCGCGCCGATAGCGCAGCCGCCAGGCAGCGAAACCCGCGCATGGCCGAAACGGGCGAGCAGCGGCGCCAGCACCAGCACCGTCGCGCGCATCTTTCTGACGGTGTCGTAGGACGTCTCCCTGGAAACGGCGGCACGGGTGTCGATCGTCGCGGCATGGGCCGATCGCGTCACCTCGGCGCCGTGCAGCCGCACCACGCCGAGCATGTTCTCGACGTCGGTCACATCGGGCAGGTTGGTCAGTTCGAGCGGGTAGGGGCTTAGCAGCGCCGCCGCGATCTGCGGCAGAGCGGCGTTCTTGGCGCCCGATATGGTGACCGCGCCTTGCAGTCTTTGCCCGCCGACGATGCGCAGTCTGTCCATGGCTGAAACCTTGTGCGCCGGGCCGCGTCCGGGCGCGGCGCTCTCGAAAGCTGTTCCCGAGCTCAATCCGGCCCGCTTGAGAATTAATTCCGCGTTCTTGGCTGTCAATCGAAATTGGAATAAATTATTCCTTGGCCGTGCGGCTGGACGCCAAAGCGCAAGGGGGATCATGTCCGTTCTGAACAGGATCAATGCCAAGCTCGACGGCATGGCGCCCGGCGATCGTGAGATCGGCCAGTACATCGTCGAAAATCCCGAGGAGATGCTGCGGCTGTCGACGGCTGCTCTTGCGGCTGAGATCGGGCGCAGCCAGTCGAGCGTCGTCAAATTCAGCCAGAAGCTCGGCTATGCCAGCTACCAGGAGCTCAAGCTCGCCGTCAGCGAAGCCAAGGCGCGGGAATGGCAGGTGCCGGCCGGTATGATCCACGGTTCGATCGAAGTCGGCGACGGCTATCAGGTCATCTTGAAGAAGCTGATCGGCAGCAAGCTTCTGTCGATGGAGCGGACCGTCGCCGCCAACAGCGAGCGGATCATCTCCAGGGCGCTGGAATTGCTGGATGGTGCGCGCCGCATACATCTGGCCGGCGTCGGCGCCTCCTCGCTGGTGGCGCGTGATTTCTCCTACAAGCTGATGAAGCTTGGCCGCAATGTGCTGCATGACAGCGACAGCCATATCCAGATGGCCAATGCTTCGACGCTCGGGCCTGACGATGTGCTGTTCGCGCTCTCCCATTCGGGCGCCAGCATCGAAACTCTGCGCATCGCCGAGCTCGCCCGCAAGCGCGGCGCCATGGTGATCGCCGTCACCGGCCTGCACGACAACCCGCTGGGCCGCGTTGCCGATATCTGCCTCTACACCATCGCCGACGAGGAGCGTGCGCGCTCATCGTCCATCACCGCGCGCGATGCGCAGCTGACGCTGACCGACCTTCTGTTCATCCTCATGGTGCAAAAGCAGCCGGACGCCAATGACTACGTCCACAACAGCGAGGCGGCGGTCTCGGTGCTGAAGGCCGAACGGTCTTCCTAACATGCCCGGACCGCGTCAGCCCTGGCGCGGCACGCCCCTGGCAAGCAGGTAGACGAGATACGGCCCGCCAAGCAATGAGGCGAACAGGCCGACAGGCAGTTCGTACGGGAAAGCCGCCATGCGCGACAGCCAGTCCGATATGGTCATCAGCAAGGCGCCCAGAAGCATCGCCCCGGCAAGATGAATGCGTGCGCGCCAAAAGCCGAGGAGCCGGGCAAGGTGTGGCGCGATCAGGCCGACGAAGCTCAACGGGCCGACGATCAAAGCGGCCAGCGCGGTCAGGAGCGCGCTGACGACGACCAGCATCAGCCGCCCGCCGGCTACGGGCACGCCAAGTCCGCGCGCACTGTCGGCCCCGAGCGGCAGGATGTCCAGCCAGCGCGCGGCAAGAAAAAGCGGCAGCGTCAGTGGCAACAGGCAGGCCAGTGCAACGGATGCGTCCAGGGCAGTCGCCTGGCCGGTCGAGCCGCTCAGCCAGCGCAACAGCATATAGGACTGTGCATTGCCCATCGCGATCGTCGCGGTGATCAGCGCGCTACACAGCGCGCTCATGGCAATGCCGGCAAGCAGCAATCGGTCGGCGCCGAACTTTGCCTTGGCGGCGATGGCCAGCATGGCGGCCAGTGCCGCCAGTGAGCCCGCGGCCGAGCCGGCGAGCTGCCAGCCAAGCCCGGCCGTTGCGCTGACCGTCAGCACGGCGGTCAGGCCGGCGCCCGCGCCGGTGCCGACGCCAAGCACTTCGGGGCTCGCCAGAGGGTTGCCGGTAACGCGCTGGATGACCACGCCCGCCGCCGCGAGCATCGCGCCGGCGGCCGCGGCCACGCCGACACGCGGCGCGCGCCAGGAGACGAGATCGGCCAGCAGGTCGCAGCCGGCGATCGACCACCCTGCCGGTCCACGCCCGACGACGAGAGCCAAGGCGGCGGCGGCAAAAGTGAGCGCAAGCAGGACGAAGATGATGAGCCATGGCCGGCGAGCCTTGCGCGGTGCCGCGCCATTGGAACCGAGATGCGGCCATTCGAACATGCGCAACCGCGGCAGCAGCCACAGCAGCAGTGGGCCGCCCAGAAGCGCGGTTCCCGCGCCGGTCGGAATACGCTCGCCGCCGGAGCCGGCGGCCAGCTGGACCAGCCCGTCCGTCAGCCACAGCAGTACCGCGCCGATCAGCGGCGCGGCGATCAGCTTCTGCCGCAGGGTGCGCGCGCCCGAAAGCATGGCGAGCGCCGGCGCGGCAAGGCCGACGAAACCAATGACGCCGATCTGCGCCGCGACCGTCGTTGCCATCCATACCGCAAGAGCGATGATGAGAAAGCGGCTGGTGTGGCGGGCAACGCCAAGGCCGCGCGCCGAGGCGTCGTCGAGGCCAAGGATGGTCAGCGGCCGCAGCAGCATCAGCGCCGCGGCGGCGCCGGCCGCCAGCCTGATCGTCAGGGCGATAGCCGGTTGCCAATCCTGCTGCACCAGCGACCCGCCGCCCCAGATGAACAGCGAGAACAGGTAGTCGCCATTGGCGAGGATCAGCGCGGCGCTGACGGAACTCGCGGTCAGCGCCACCATCATTCCGGCGAGCACGACCGACACCGGCTCCAGCCCGCGCCGCCAGGTCAACGCCAGCACCAGCAGCACAGCGGCGGTGCCGCCGGCAAAGGCCACCAGCCCTTGCGATCGCTCCATCAGCAACGGCGCGTAAAGCGAGGCGAGCGTCATCGCCAGTTGCGCGCCGCCCGAAATGCCGAGCGTCGATGGTTCCGCCAGCGGATTGCGCAGCACATGCTGCAACAGCAGGCCGGACAGGCCGAGCACGGCGCCCGCCAGCACCGCTACGACGGCGCGCGGCAGCGAGCTGTAGAACAGGATGACATGCTGGAGATCGCCCGGCACCGATGCCGGCTGCTGCATGCCGACGCGCCATGCGAACAAGAGTGTGGCCAGCCCCGCGAGCAGGCCCCACAGGATGATGGGCGACCGCGCGCCGCCGATGGTGCGGTGAGGCATCTCGCTCCGGGCCATGGCGCGCTCCGTCACGAAGCATGACCCGCAAGCGCCGCCGTCGCCAGCCGCGCGAAGCGGCGCGCCGACGGCAGGCAGCCGAAATGGTTGATCGCTTCGAGCACCGCGACGCGGCCTTTGCTCACGGCCGGCAGCGCGTTCCACAACGCATTGGTGGGAAGCGAGCGCCCGACATCCGCCGGCAAGGGCGAGACGATCAGGATGGAGGCCTCGGGCACCCGCGCCAGCGCCTCCAGGCCAACGGGTGCTGCCGCGCTGTAACTTGTCTCTTCGGACCAGGCATTGACCAGGCCGAGCCGTGTGAGCACGTCACCGAACATGGAGTCGCGGCCGAAGGCGCGGAAGTGCCTGGAGTCGCCGAGGCTGATGACAAAGACCGGCCGTGTGGACCTGGTTGGCATGGCGGCGCGACGCCGCGCGATGTCGTCGGCGGTGTCGCCGACGTAACGCTTCGCTTCGGCCGGTCGTCCGAGCTTTTCGCCCAGGGCCAGCGTCGCTGCCTCGGCGAGTGCGTAGGGCGGCACTCCGGCCTCGTAGACGGTTTGCGCGAACACCGGCGCGATGCGCTCCAGAATCGGGCGTTGGTACTCGTAGAAATTGGAGATGACGATCAGGTCCGGCGCGACGATGCGCAACAGCTCGTAGTTGGGCGTGCCGCGCAGTCCGAGATCGGTCACGGATTGGGGAATTGCAAGCTCGAGCGCAATCCTGCGGAACTGGATCAGTTCGGCCGCCGCCGCCGGCTCGATGCCGAGCGCCAGAAGCGTTTCCAGCATGCCCCAATCGATCGCGGCAACATTTGTCGTCGTAGTCCTGCCGGCAACCGGCGGCAGCAAGGCCGCGGCCGTTAGCGCAAGCACCTGCCGTCTGTTGGGCGGATGGATCATCGCCGGCGGGTTCGGTCCATGATTACCAACTCGTGTGCGCCTTCAGCTTGAAGGAGCGGCCTTCGCCGTAGGAGCAGGTGAGCGTTGTCTGGCAGCTCGACACATACGTCTTGTCGAAAAGGTTGGTGATGTTGAGGTCGACGCCCCAGTTCTCCTTCTCGTAGCCGAGCTTCAGGTCGGCCAGCGTCACCGCCGGAACCTTCGCCGTATTCTCATTGTCTGCCCATGAGGAGCCGATATAGCGCAAACCGCCGCCAATCGAGATGCCGTCATACCAGTCGCCACGGAAGGTGTAATCGACCGATGCGGAAGCCATCACTTCCGGCACGATGAAAGGCGTCTTGCCGATGAGCGCCGGGTTGGCGTCCTTGGTGATGTCGATGTCGTAAGCTGTGAATGTACCTGTAAGCCGGAAATCCTCGGTCACGTTCACCTTGCCTTCGAGCTCGACGCCGCGTGAACGCACCTCGCCGGTCTGCATCTGGGTGAAGGGAGTGACATTCGACGGCACGTTCTGGCGGGTCAGGTCGAACAGCGACAGGGTGAACAGGCCATCGACGAAAGTCGGCACGTACTTCACGCCGACTTCGTACTGCGTGCCCTCTTCCGGCTTGAACAGATTGCCCACCGCGTCGGTGCCGATGATCGGATTGAAGAAGGTGGCGATGCTGGCATAGGGGGTTACGCCGTTGGCAAACTCATAGGCCAGGCCGGCGCGGCCGGAGAAGTCGCCAACCGTGCTGCTCTGCGTGCTGGAGCCCGCCGAGTAATAGGTCGGGCGGTTGTCGGCTTCGAGCCAGCCACGGTCGTAGCGGCCGTTCAGTGTCACCAGCCAACCATCGCCGAAGCGCATTTGATCCTGTGCATAGAAGCCAAGCTGCTTCTGCGTCAGGTCCTGATTGAGATAGCTGACGCGAGGCGTCAGCGGCGAACCGTACACCGGATCGAAAGCGTCGATCGGATTGTCATAATTGGGATCGTAGAGGCCGGAAGACTGTACCTGGTCGATGTTGTAATATTTGAAATCGACGCCAGCGAGGATCGTATGTTCAATCGCTCCGGTCGCCACCTTGCCTTCGATCTGGTTGTCGGCGAGGAACGTCTTGGCCGTGGTGTCATGATCGAAATTGATCCGCGCCAGCTCGGTCGGCCCTCCGATCGTTGACCAGCCGTTCGGATAGACGCTGACCTCGTTGATATCGGCGGCGGTGAAACGGGCGCTGGAGCGAACGGTCCAGTCATTGTCGAACGTGTGCTCGAACTCGTAGCCGAGGGAGCCCTGTTCGCGCTTGTAGAGATCGATGCTCGGCTCCGTGAAGTTCGCATCGGGATCGATGCGGCCATAGTTCACGCCGCCGACAATGTGATCGACCACGGTGCCATCGTAGGGCAGGAAGCTGCCGCCATTATGGTTCTCGTCGATGTGGCTGTAATTGGCCAGTATGGTTAGCGTGGTCGCTTCGTCCGGCTTCCAGCTAATGCTCGGCGAGATGAAGCCGCGCCAACCGTTCTGCAGGTCGCTGTAGGTATCGCCGCCGGCGACCTTGCCCGTCATCCGGTAGCTGACCGTGCCGTTGCTGGCGACATCGCCGATGTCGAAGCCGAGATAGACATTGCCGGCATCGTTGATGCCGGTTTCGACATAGCGCGTGCGTTCGAAGTCCGGGCGCTTGCTGACATAGTTGACCAGGCCGCCCGGATTGCTGCCGCCATAAAGGACCGAGGCCGGCCCCTTCAGCACTTCGATGCGCTCAAGGCCGAAGCTGTCGACATAGAAACCGCCGAAACCATAACTGAACAGCTGGAGGCCATCCATGTAGGTCCCGGTGGCCGTTGCATCGAAGCCACGAATGTACATCCAGTTGGTGTCGCTGTCGGGACCGAAGGGTTGGGCAAAGACGCCGGCGGTGTAGCGCAGCGCCTCGTCAGCCTTCTGTGCACCCTGATCGTCGATCTCCTGCCGTCCGACCACCGAGACGGATTGCGGGACCTCCTTGATGTCGATCGCCGTCTTGGAACCGGTTCTGGTCGTCTTGGCGACGACGCCGTCGACCGGCCCGGTCGCGCTGTCTCCGGCCTCGCCCTCGACAACGACCGGTTCAAGCTGGGTGCTGGATTGCGCCGTCTGCGCGAACGCCGGCACTGGCGGGATCATCGCGGCAGCGGCGACGCCGGCCGCCAGAAGCGCCTTGATCCGGTAAATTCTGCTCATCAGGAAAGTCCCCGCCTGTCGTCGTTGAGATACTTGATGATTTACCTCAACTTATCAGCGGGTCATTGGACTGATTTGGGCGGCTTGTCCATTCTTGTCCAAACCACTGATATCGCGGTGCCGTGTTGCGGAAATGTCACCGGCGGCCGGCGCTCTTCATCCACGCACCCGGGGTCAATCCGACCACGGACTTGAACACGCGGGTAAGGTGCGCCTGGTCGAAGAAGCCGGTGGCCTGGGCGATGTCGCCAAGCGAGGCAGCCTCATGCGCCATCATCGCCTTTGCCCTGTCGATCCGCGCCTGCATCTGCCAGCGATGCGGCGGCACGCCCGTTGCTGCCTTGAAGGCATGGCTCATCGCGGTTTCGGACAGGCCGGTCAGCGCGGCAAGATCAGCAAGGCGGATCCTGTCCAGGCAGTGGGCGTCGATGTAATCCGTGACGAGGCGCAGTTTGCGGCGGGGCAGGGGCGACCGGCGCCTGACGGCACTTGGCCGGTCTATCCGGAAAAGGCATGCGAACAAGGCGTTGAGCAGACCCTCGCCATAAAGATCATGCAGGTTCCACTCGCTGCCGCATTCAGCGGCGATAAGGCCGGCAAGCGTAGCGATCCGATCATCGCGAAACTGGAGGCGCGAGATCTGCAAGGCATCGCGATCGAGGCTGCGGCCGAAGCGGCGGGTCAGTATCGCCGCGTCGAAATGAAGGTCGAGATGCCTGATCCGTTTGAGTCCCTCGACCCGGCCGCGGATCGGCACCCCGGCCGGTATATAGGCCATGGAAAACGCCTGGTTGTGGCGGCGCGGTTCGCCATGGGCGCCTTCGACGACGAAGGCACCGTCGCCGTCGATATCGAGAGCGACGAACAGCCGGGGGTCGGGAGAGACGTAATAACCCTCGGCATTGTCACCGCATGAGACGTCCCAGAGGTCGGCGACCACGCCGTCCCAGACGTGCCATTTCAGGTCGCCAATTACGGCAAATCCCTGAATCCGGCTCTCCATGCGCGCGACGAAGGTCAATTCTGCTTATCCCGGGCATAACATGATAGAAACTATCATGTTATGCCCGGTCAGCGACAGCACCGCAAGCCCTTGCGTTCGAAGGTCGTGCTGAACCGACGCCGCTGCTGTCGGTCAGCGCAGCCTCAGACGCTTTCGAGATAGGTCTCGATCTCGAAGTCGCTGACGTTGAGCGCGAACGTATTCAGTTCCTGGCGTTTGCAGGCGATGAAAGAGTGGCGCAGGATCGCCGGGAAGATCTCCGCCACATGCGTCCCGCTTTCAAAGGCCGCGATCGCGGATGCCCAGTCCGGCGGCAACTTGGCCGGGGCAAGGCCTTGCCCATCATTCCCGGTTGGGTCGCCCGGTGACATCTGCCTTTCGATGCCGACCAGTGCCGCGCCCAGTATGGCGGCAAGCACAAGATAGGGATTGGCGTCCGCTCCCGACACGCGATGCTCGATCCGGCGCGCACCGGTCGGGCCGCCGGGAATGCGGATCGCGACCATGCGGTTCTCGTAACCCCAGGCGACGGCGGTCGGCGCGTAGGATCTCGGCCGGAGCCTGCGGTAGGAGTTGAAATGCGGCGCGAACACCAGCGTGCTCTCGGCCATCGCCGCCAGCAGTCCGCCGACAGCGTGGCGCATAATGCCGGAGCCCTGGTCGGTGCCGTCGTCGAAGACGTTGCGCCCGTTGGCGTCGACAAGGCTGAAATGGACGTGGAAGCCGTTGCCGGCTCGGTCGCCATAAGGCTTGGCCATGAAGCAGGCGGCAAAGCCGTGCTTGCGGGCAATGCCCTTCACCGTGCGCTTGAACAGGACGGCGTCGTCGGCCGCCCGCAGCGCGTCCGCGACATGGTTCAAATTGATCTCGAACTGGCCGACGCCGTTCTCGGCAATGGCGGTATCGACGGGAATGCCTTGTGCTCGGCAGGCTTCGTAGATGTCGTGGATGAAGGCCTCGAAGTCGTCGATCTCGTCGATTGACAGTGCCGCGTCGGAATCCAGACGCCGCCCGGTGACCGGCGAGACAGGCCCGACCGGTCGCTGCGATTGCGGGTCGACAAGATAGAATTCGAGCTCGGTGGCGGCCACAGGCGTCAGGCCCAAAGCCTTGTAGCGGTCGAGGATACGGGCCAGTGCCCGCCGGGGATCCCCGAGATACGGTGCGCCGCCTTCGTCGGCGAGCCAGAGCGGGATGAGGGCGGTCGGATGCGCCGTCCAGTTCACCGGAAGGATGCCGCGGCCGGTCCATTGGCACAATCCGTCTGCGTCGCCGGTCGAGAACACCAGCGCGTTGCCTTCGATATCCTCGCCCCAGATGTCCAGCCCGATCAGCGAATAGGGCATGCGCAGCTTGCCCTCCAGTGCCTTGCGCGCCTGCTCGACGGGGATGCGCTTTCCCCGCATGATGCCGTTGAGGTCGCACACCGCGGCCCTCAGGCTCTGGATGTCGTTTCGGCTCTCAAGCCAGCTCAGAACGTCCGCAATTGCATCGCCCAATTTCCAACCTCTGGTTTCGAAGGTGCCCGAGCCCTGATCGGCCGCGCTGTCCCTGGTAAAAATGGCTTGTGAGTTTTCGGGATCCATATCTGGCCGCAGCCGGATGTTTCCCTATTTATTCAAGTCATTAGCTGGGATGTCGGGAGGCATTTCAAAACCAGTTGCGCGATCTGCGACCGAAACATAGAGGCAAGAGCGTGGAAAGCCAAGGCTCGGCATCGGGCTTGTCGTAAGCACATGAGTTGTCCGGATTAGGTAGCACGTGAGTTGTCCGGTTTTATCGCCAGCGGATGGAGGCTGGG
>NZ_VFUE01000018.1:0-127408 GCF_006441495.1 Mesorhizobium sp. B2-6-4 | reverse complement strand
CATCCAGCGCGCCCTCCTGAAGGCCGTGAAAAAGCCGCTCGCTGCCCGCTGAAGCAGGAATAAGCGCGGAGTAATGTCAAATCCCCGCCGCGCTGAAGCGCCGCAGTCGCAAAACCGCAAACAAAGCTTGAAATACTGTCCGGCGCTTGCCCAGATAGGGTTGACGCAGGACGATGATGATCAAGACGCCGCCGCAGATCGAGATCCCCTTTGTCGGACGATGGCACTATTCGCGTGCCGAGATGATCGCCGACGGCATCGTCCATGCCGTCGGCATCGTGCTGGCGATCGCGGCCGGTTCGGCGCTGCTGGCGCTGGCCGCCTTTCGGGTCGGACCGGGCGAATACATCGCCGCCGCCTTCTATGTCGTGTCGCTGCTCACCGTGCTCTCGGTGTCGCTGACCTACAATCTATGGCCGGTGACTTCGCCGGTGAAATGGATTTTGCGGCGTTTCGACCACGCTGCGATCTATCTGCTCATCGCCGCCACCTACACGCCCTTTCTCGCGCAGCTCGACGGCTCGGCGCCGGCCGGCTGGATGATCGTCCTGGTCTGGACCGCGGCCATTATCGGCATCGCCATAAAGGTGTTTTTCCCCGGCCGCTTCGACCGGCTGGCGATCGTCTTCTATCTCGCCATCGGCTGGAGCGGCATCGTCCTGGTCGAGCCGCTCGTCGCTACCTTGCCGACGACGGCGATCGTGCTCATCGTCGCCGGCGGCGTCGTCTATTCCTGCGGCGTGATCTTCTTCGCCTGGAAGGGGCTGCGCTTCCACAACGCGCTGTGGCATGGTTTCGTGGTCACCGGCGCAGGCCTGCATCTGGCGGCGATGGTCGATTGCCTGGTCATCAACCGTCTCTGAAACTGCTGGCGGCAATATTGCCAAGCACCATTCAATTTGGTCACAATTCCGTTTAGAGTCGCCGACGACGTGATCGGCGGCAGCGGCATCGGAAACGGGGCACGGATGGCTTTTCTCAGATCCTTCGGCATGGGCAGGCGCTCCGACGTGCTGATCTACGACCCACACAAATTGTCGAGCCCGCAGGTCTTTCTCCTGACCATGGTCATCTTCCTGGCCATCGTCGCCTTCATCGCAGCGATCCTGACACGGCAGATCTCGACCGCCTTCGTCACCAATCCGGGGCTCAACGGCCTGATCATCGGCGTGCTTGCCGTCGGCATCCTTTTGGCCTTCGTCCAGGTCGGGCGGCTGTTTCGCGAAGTGCGCTGGGTCAACTCCTTCCGCGCCGGTTCCGAGATCACCGAACCGGTGCTGCTGGCGCCGATGAAGGCGATGATCGGCCGCTCGTCGAGCATGGCGTTTTCGACCAGCTCGATGCGCACCATGCTCGACTCCATCGCCACGCGGCTCGATGAAAGCCGCGACACCTCGCGCTACCTCGTCGGCCTCCTGGTATTCCTTGGCCTGCTCGGCACCTTCTGGGGCCTGCTGAACACGATCGGCTCCATCCGCGAGACCATCGAGTCGCTCGATCCCGGCACGGGCGATGCCGCCGCTGTGCTGGATTCGCTGAAGCAAGGGCTGTCGGCGCCGCTCGCCGGCATGGGCACGGCCTTCTCGTCCTCGCTGTTCGGCCTGTCCGGCTCGCTCGTTCTCGGTTTCCTCGACCTGCAGGCCGGCCGCGCGCAGACGCGCTTCTACACCGAACTGGAGAACTGGCTGTCCTCGGTCACCGACCTGTCGTCCGACATCGTCGTCTCCGACGCGGTCCGGACCGAGCCTTCCGATGAAATCCGCCTGCTGTCGGAGCGGCTGCGCAGCATGCAGGAGAATGGCGGCGGCTCCAATCCGCGCGTCGCCACCGCCATGGCCAATCTCGCCGACGGCATTTCCGGCCTGGTCAAGAACATGCGCTCCGAGCAGCAGATCATGCGCGACTGGGTCGAAGCACAGTCGGATGAACAAAAGGCGATGCGCAACACGCTGGAAAAGATCGCCGACGCCCTGAAGAAGACCGGGGTGCACTAGCATGGCGCTCGCCAGGAGCCGGCGCGCCGACCGCCGCATCGACTATTGGCCGGGCTTCGTCGACGCGTTGTCGACGCTGCTTCTGGCCATCATGTTCCTGCTCACCGTCTTCGTGCTGGCGCAGTTCCTGCTCGGCCGCGAAATCTCCGGCAAGGACGCCGTGCTGTCGCGTCTCAATTCGCAGATCAACGAACTGACGCAGCTTCTGGCGCTGGAGCGTTCCACGACACAGGACAAGGAGGATTCGCTCGCCAATCTGCAGGCATCGCTGTCGGCGGCCGAAGCGGAGAAGAGCCGGCTCCAGCAGCTGCTGGCGCAAGGTGCGGGCGCCGGTGATGCGGCCAACCAGCGCGCGGCGGCGCTGACGGGCGAGCTCGACAGCCAGCGCCAGATCAGCCAGCAGGCGCTGAGCCAGGTCGAGATCCTCAATCAGCAGATCGCGGCCTTGCGCAAGCAGATCGGCGCGCTCGAGGACGCGCTCAACGTCTCCGAGGCCCGCGACCGGGATTCCAACACCAAGATCGCCGACCTTGGCCGCCGCCTCAACGTGGCGCTGGCGCAGCGCGTGCAGGAACTCAACCGCTACCGCTCCGACTTCTTCGGCCGCCTGCGCGAAATCCTCGCCGACCGCGAGAACATCCGCATAGTCGGCGACCGCTTCGTCTTCCAGTCGGAAGTGTTGTTTCCGACCGGCTCGGAGGTGATCAACGATGCCGGCAAGGTCGAGATGAAGAAACTTGCCGACGCCATCATCGAGTTGCAGAAGGAGATTCCCCCGGAGATCAACTGGGTGCTGCGCGTCGACGGCCATACCGACAACAAGCCGCTGTCCGGCACCGGTCGGTATCGCGACAATTGGGAGCTGTCGACGGCGCGCTCCACTTCCGTGGTGAAGTTCCTGATCGAGAACGGCGTGCCGGCCAACCGGCTGGTCGCCGCCGGCTTCGGCGAGTTCCAGCCGCTCGATCCCGCCGACACCGAAGAGGCGCGCAACAAGAACCGCCGGATCGAACTGAAGCTCACCGAACGGTGATCCATCATCACGCGATCTCACGCGAATTTGTTCGCCGGCTCAACTATAGGGCGCAGTTGTGCACCGGCAAGGCCTGAAAAGATTATCTTTTTTTAATTACACTTCGCCGCAAAGCGCTCCTAGCGTGCTGCGCAGGGCCGAGAACCGCCGGCGATGCCTCCCATCGCGACGCGACGGAACTGGACGGCCCGCATCGTCCGGAAGCGGAACGGCAGAGCCGTTCTTTTCCGCAGCAAAAGGAGGCGCCGTCATGCGCTCTTCAGCATCTCTCAAGACTGCAACCCTTGCCGCGATTCTTGTCGCCGCCCCGCTTGCCGGCGCCTACGCCGCGGGTCACCACAGGGGCGCGCTCGACGCGACCGACCCGACCGACATGACCGGCCCGCGTGTCGAGGCTCTCATTGAACAGGTTCAAGGCGTGCATCAGGGCATAATCACCGCCAGACAGGCCAACAACATCACCCCGGCCGCGGCGGAGCGCCTGGAGATGCGCACCGCTCGCATAGGTCAGGCGGCGGAGAAGATAGCCTCGTCGGATCACGGCAGGATACCGGCCGCACAATATCATGACCTGCTGCGCCGTCTCGACAATGTCGACCAGCGGCTGAGGGTCGACATCGGTAGCGGTTTCCTGATGGGCGACGGCGCCGACGGCGGGAACTATCCGAACGGCTGAGGCCATTCTGATCGCGGCCCAAAAGGAAGGGACCACCTGGCGTCTACGGGACCCAATCCCGCAGGCGCCTCTTTTCCTCACCAGCCGAGCCAGACCGCGGCCAGGGCGGCCGCTGCCGGCGCGGCCTGCACGAACAGGATCTTGCGACCGACCGTTGCCGCCCCGTAGAGCCCGGCAACGGCCACGCAGAGCAGGAAGAAAACCTTGACCTGGAAACCGGCCGTGCCGAGGTAGAGGGCCCAGATCAGGCCGGCGGCGAGAAAGCCGTTATAGAGACCCTGATTGGCGGCAAGCACCTTCGAGGCGCTGGCGAATTCCGGCGTCAGCCGGAATGCCTTGTGCCCGCGCGGCGTGTCCCAGAGCACCATCTCCAGATAGACGATATAGACATGGATCAAGGCCACCAGCCCGACCAGGATGTTGCCGATCATCGTATTCCCTCGTGATGTATCGTCGGGCAGCATTTCACGCGTCGGCTCGCCAGCGCAAGGTGCATCTGCCGGATGGCGCGTGAGGGTTGCAAACGCTCCGGCGTTGGTATCTTTTCGCCCCTTCCCAATCACGGAAGCCGCCATGTCCTTTCAAAAACTCGATGACCTCGGCCACAAGCTCGAAGCCCTGGAGCACGCGCTGGCCATCCTCGGCGCCGATGAAGCGACCCACATGGCCGTCGGTGGCGGCGAGAAGCGCGCCGAGGCCATGGCGGCACTTGCCGGCATGTACCACACCAGGGCGACCGCGCCGGAAATAGCGGACTGGATCGCCGCCGCCGAAGGCGAGGCGCTTGACGATGAACAGCGGGCGGCGCTGGCCGAACTGCGGCGGCAATACACCAACCTGACCTGCCTGCCGGTCGAATTCGTCGAACGCCAGACGACCGCCCGCATGCGCTGCGAGCAGCTGTGGCGCGACCTGCGGGCCAAGAACGACTGGGCGGGCTTCCTGCCGGCGCTTGAAGGCGTGGTGGCGCTGGTGCGCGAAGAGGCGGCCCTGCGCGCCGACATCCTCGGCCTCGCCCCCTACGACGCGCTGATGGAGCAATACGACCCCGGCAACCGCACCGCCGACATCACCCCGGTGTTCGCCGACTTGAAGGCTTTCCTCAAGGGGTTCGTGCCGGAAGCGCTGGCGGCGCAGGAAGCGCGGCTGCGCAAGCATCCGCTGAAGCCGCTTGCGGGCAGCTACGCGATCGACAGGCAGCGTGAACTCGGCCTTGCCATGATGGCGGCGGTCGGCTTCGACCTGACGCACGGCTCGCTGTCGGTGTCGCACCATCCGTTCTGTGGCGGTGTGCCGAGCGACGTGCGCATCACCACCCGCTACAAGACTTCCGATTTCTTGTCGGCGCTGATGGGCGTGCTGCACGAGACCGGCCACGCACTCTACGAGCAGAACCTGCCGAAGGCCTGGTCGCACTGGCCGCTCGGCAAGGCGCGCGGCATGGCCGTGCATGAAAGCCAGAGTCTGTTCGTTGAAAAGCAGATCGGGCGCAATCCCGCCTTCTGGCGTTGGGCATTGCCGGTCGTGGAAAAGCATCTCGGCGAAATCTGGTCGCTCGACGACATCCTGCCGCATGTCCACCATGTCGAGCGCGGCCTGATCCGTGTCGATGCCGACGAGGTGACGTATCCGCTGCATGTCATCCTGCGCTATGAACTGGAGCAGGAGCTCGTCTCCGGCAGGCTCGAGGTGGCCGAACTGCCCGAGGCCTGGGACGCCAGGATGCGCGACTATCTCGGCCTCTCAACCATCGACAACCCCGCGGACGGGCCGATGCAGGACGTGCATTGGCCTGCTGCCGCCTTTGGCTACTTTCCCTCCTACACGCTGGGCGCGATAATGGCGGCGCAGCAATGGGCGGCGCTGACGCGGGAGCATCCGTCGGCCGATGACGATCTTGCCATGGGGAATTTCGGTGCCATCAACGATTGGCGCCGCAAGAACATATGGTCGCACGGATCGCGCTGGTCGACGCCCGACCTGCTCGAACGCGCCACCGGTGAAAAGCTCAATGCCGTCTATTTCACCGACCACCTGCGCAAACGGTATGGAGCCGCGTGAGCACGCCCAGCGTCGCCGCTACTCAGCCGCGCCCCTGAAGGCGCTGGCGCCGGTCTCGAACTGCAGCTTGGCCAGCCGGGCATAGATGCCGCCCTTGGTCACCAGGCTCTGATGCGTGCCTTCCTCGACGATGCGGCCGCCATCCATCACCAGGATGCGGTCGGCCTTCAGCACCGTCGCCAGGCGGTGCGCGATGACGATCGTGGTGCGGCCCCGCATCAGCCGCTCCAGCGCCATTTGCACCAGCGTCTCGCTTTCGGCGTCGAGTGCCGAGGTCGCCTCGTCGAGCAACAGGATCGGCGCGTCGCGCAGGATGGCGCGGGCGATCGCCACCCGCTGGCGTTGCCCGCCCGACAGCGTCACGCCGCGCTCGCCGACCTGGCTGTCATAGCCCTTCTCGAGCTTGAGGATGAATTCGTCGGCCAGCGCGTCCTTTGCCGCCGCTTCGATCTCTGACTCGCTGGCGCCCGGCCGGCCGAAGCCGATATTGTCGCGCGCGCTGGCCGCGAAGATGGTGACGTCCTGCGGCACGATGGCGATGCGCTGCCGTATCGAAAGGGGGTCGGCTTCGCGGATGTCGACGCCGTCGATCAGGATCCTGCCGGTCTCCGGATCGTAGAAGCGCAGGATCAGCGAGAACACCGTGCTCTTGCCCGCTCCCGAGGGACCGACGATCGCCACCGTCTCGCCAGGCTTGACCGAGAAGCTCAGGCCGTGGACGGCGGCGCGGTCGGGCCGGGCCGGGTAGGAAAAGGACACGGCCTCGAAGCTGATCGCTCCCTTGCTCGCCACCGGCAGCGGCCTGGGATTGGCAGGCGCCACGATCGCCGGCTCCTCGGCCAGGATTTCGGTCAGCCGTTCGGCGGCACCTGCTGCCTGGGCCAATTCGCCCCAGACCTCCGATAGCGCGCCGAGCGCACCGGCGGCGAATACCGAATAGAGCAGGAACTGGCCTAGCGTGCCCGGCGACAGATTGCCGTCGAGCACGTCGCGCGAGCCGAACCACAGCACCGCCACGACCGAGGAGAAAATCGTGAAGATGGCGAAGAAGGTGAGGAACGAGCGCGCGAAGATCGAGGCGCGCGCGGCTTCGAAGGCAGCCTCGACGGCACCCGAAAAACGCCCGGTGACCAGCGTCTCATTGGTGAAGGCCTGCAATGTGCGCACCGCGCCGATCTGCTCGCTGGCATAGGCGGTGGCATCGGCCAGCGTGTCCTGCGCCTGCCTTGACTTGCGCCGCACCGAGCGGCCGAAGGCGACCAGCGGCAGCACGATGATTGGAATGGCTGCGATGACCAGCCCGGACAGTTTCGGGCTGGTGAAAACCATCATCGCGACCGCGCCGAGGCCAAGGATGACATTGCGCAGCGCCACCGAAGCGGTCGCCCCGACCGCCGATTTGACCTGCGTGGTGTCGGCGGCGAGCCGCGACACGATCTCGCCCGACTGGGCAGTGTCGAAGAAGGCCGGCGACAGTTTCGTCACATGGGCAAAGACATCGCGCCTGATATCGGCGACGACGCGCTCGCCGAGCGTGATGACGAAATAGTAGCGGCCCGCCGATGCCGCCGCCAGCAGCGCGGCCATCGCCACCAGCGCGGCGAAATATTCGGCGATGAAGGAGGAACCGGACGGCGTGAACCCATGATCGATCATGCGCCGTACCGCCAGCGGCAGCGCCAGCGTCGTCACCGCCGCGACGATCAGCGAGATGACGGCGCCCGCCACCAATGTGCGGTAGCGGCCGATGTAGGGAAACAGGCGCCTGAGCGGCTTGAGCGAGCGCCGGCGCTCGTCTGCGCTGCTGGTTTGCGCCATCCTGGTCTTTCCTCTTGGCCGCCTTCAGCTATACGCCTCAATATGCGCTTGCCGCGGCCTTGTGATTCAATTCCGGCTGATGTATAGGCTCGCCGACCGTTTTAGAAGCCGTGGCTCCTCAATAGCTGCGGCTTCGAGTTTTAAAAAGGGGCGCATCGACGCAGGCTTTCAGCCCGTCAGCCGCACCCGGCAAACCAGGAACCGAGCCATGAAGACCGATATCCATCCCGACTACCACACCATCAAGGTCGTCATGACCGACGGCACCGAGTACATGACCCGTTCGACCTGGGGCAAGGAAGGCGATACGATGAACCTCGACATCGACCCGACCACGCACCCGGCCTGGACCGGCGGCCAGCAGACCCTGCTCGACCGCGGCGGCCGCCTGTCGAAGTTCAAGAAGCGCTTCGAAGGTTTCGGCCTCTAGGCCCCATCAGCTTTTCGCTGACCAGAGAACCCGTCCTCGTGGCGGGTTTTTTGTTGGCCAATGCACGTCCCTTCACGCTGGCGCTTGCCTCCACCTCCCCCTTGTCGGTCCCGTGTGGGAGGTCGGACCGAAGGTCGGGTGGGTCGGCGCTGCCCCCACCCCGCTGCTTCGCAGCGACCCTCCCCACGAGGGGGCGGGTGAGAGCATCCTATTCCGCAAGCAATTCCCTGAGCGCCATGCGCTTGTAGGCGGCGACCAGCCTGTCGCCCTCCTTCCGCTCGACCGAGATCGCCAGCCGCATGGCGGCCTCGCCCATCTGCCAGACGAGAAACGCCGTCGTCTCCAGCGCGACGGCATCGGCATCGGGCCGCAGGCGTTTGAGCGTCGCAGTGAGAAATTCGGCGTTCGCACGGCTGTCGGCGAGCTCCAGTTCGCGCAGCGCTTTGTCGGCCTGCGTGCCCGACCAGATGTCGCGCATCACCGGCTCCGCCAGGAACAGGTGGTAATAAATGTCCACCAGCTCCGAGAACGCCCGCCGAAGGCCCTCGGCGTCGCCGACGTCCTTGAGCGCGGCTGAAATGCAGGCCTGGCTTTCGGCGGTGTAGCGCTCGGCCAGCGCCCAGACGATCGCCCGCTTGTCGGGGAAGAACTGGTAGAGCGAGCCGATCGACACCCCAGCCCGCTCCGCCACCTCGCCCATGCGCATGGCATCGCTGCCTTGCTCCGCAATCAGCGCCGAGGCGGCGGCGAGCATGCGCTCGACCCGTTCACGGCTGCGCTGCTGGCTCGGCGCGCGGCGTGGCGTGGCGACCTGTTCCGGTGGGGACGTGGCGGTTTTTTCCATGGCTCTTCAACAGACGCCGGGCGGCAATGCCACCCAGAAATGACTTGACTCGCAAAATACGAGGGGTTTATCACGTTTTGCAAATATGAGGATTTCTCATGTTTTGAAAGAAGCAGACGGGATAATTGATTTGAAGGCGTCGAACAGGTGGCCGGCCATCCCGCAAAACTTTTCTGCCCATTGCGGCTGAAACCGCCGCAACCGGCATCTGGAGCAACTGACATGATCGCGAAACTACTTCCCAGCCTCATCTTCATCGCCGCTATCGGCTCGGGCGTTGTTGGCGGCGTGTTCTTCGCTTTTTCCAACTTCGTCATGCCGGCAATGGCTCGCCTGCCTCCGTCGGGCGGCATCGCCGCCATGAACTCGATCAACATCACCGTCATCACGCCGATGTTCATGACCGCCTTGTTCGGCACCGGCCTGATCTGCCTTGTCTTGATCGCCGGCGCCATCATCGGCTGGCAGCAGCCAGGCTCCTTCTGGCTGCTGGCCGGCGCAGTCATCTATCTCGTCGGCAACCCGATCGTGACGATGGTTTTCAACGTGCCGCTCAACGACGCGCTGGCCGCCGTCGATCCGGCGAGCAGCAACGGCGCTGCTGTATGGACCACCTATCTCAGGGACTGGGTGATGTGGAACCACGTGCGCGCCATCACCGCCATCGCCGCGCTGGCATCCTTCTGGTTCGCCGCGCGTTGACGTGTCTCGGTCCGCCGCGTTCGGCATCGCGGCGACCGAGGCGTGTTTATCGGGAGAAGCGCCGTGAACGACCCGTATTCCACCATGGCCTTGGGCATTGCCGCGGGGATCGGCCTCGGCGCTGTCTGTGGCGCAGCGATGGATGACCCTGCCGTCGGCATCGGCATGGGCATAGCAATCGGCGCGGGGATCGGCGCGATTTTCGGGCAGAGGCGAGGAAAATGACGTCCGGCTTCTGCGGAAGTCTCAGCTCTTCGCCTTGCGGTCGGAATGACCGAGATCGCGGTCCGGGTCGATGACGTCGCGCACCAGTTGCTTGAGTTTTGCCGCATCCGGAAAGCCGCCGTCGCGCTTGCGGTCCCAGACCAGCACCTCGTTGCACGATATGGTGAAGACGCCGCCGGTGCCGGGCACCAGCGTCACCTCGCCCAGATCGGTGCCGAATGTCGATAGCAGTTCCTGCGCCATCCAGCCGGCACGCAGCAGCCACTGGCACTGCGTGCAATAGGTGATGCGGATGGTGGGCAGCGGTTTTTCGATCATGTCAGGCTTTGCTCACGCAGCGCTGAGCTTGGCCATAGTCTCCTCGTCGACCTCGAAATTGGCGTAGACGCTTTGAACGTCATCGTCGTCCTCGAGCGTGGCGACCAGCTTCATCAGCGACTGGGCGCGTTCTTCATCGACCGGAATATTGTTCTGCGGTTTCCAGATCGGCTTCACCGATTCCGCCTCGCCGAGAGAGGCTTCGAGTGCCTTCGACACCTCGCCGAGGTTTTCGAAGGCGCAATAGATGGTGTGACCTTCCTCATCCGACTCCACGTCATCGGCGCCGGCTTCGATTGCCGCGTCCATGACCTTGTCGGCGCTGCCGGCCGATGCTGGATAATAGATCTCGCCGACCCGATCCCACATGAACGACACCGAGCCGGTTTCGCCCATCGCCCCACCGGCCTTGGTGAAGGCGGCGCGCACATTCGAAGCCGAGCGGTTGCGATTGTCGGTCAGCGCCTCGACGATTACGGCGACGCCGCCGGGACCGTAGCCCTCGTAACGCACGGCTTCGTAATTTTCGGCGTCGCCCATCGACGCCTTGTTGATGGCGCGCTGGATGTTGTCCTTCGGCATCGACACCGCCTTGGCGTTCTGCACGGCAAGGCGCAGGCGCGGATTCATCGACGGATCGGGGGTCCCGCTCTTGGCCGCGACGGTGATTTCGCGCGCCAGCTTGGAAAACATTTTCGACCGCACCGCGTCCTGACGGCCCTTGCGGTGCATGATGTTCTTGAACTGTGAATGGCCAGCCATGGCACCCCTGTCGTGTTCGGCTAGAGCATCGCGCGGCGAGATGCATGACCCGCCTTCCGCAATGCTCGAATTCAAAATGTCAGAACGTCCCTGCTGCGTCCGAATGGACGTATGGCGCTCTTTGTCGGAATGGCCGGCTTATAGATAAATCGGCTCAATTCGTCCAGCCGCGCCGCGCTTTGCCACGCACGGCAAAAGCCGTGACGGCTGTTCACCCCTCCAGATCCGACTTCAGCCGGTCGATGATACTAAGCGCATGGCCGGCGTACTGGCTGATCCAGCGGTCGTGTATCTGCTTGATCGGCAGCGCATTGAGATTGTTCCAGCGCTCGCGCCCCTCGCGCCGCGCCACGATGAGATCGGCCTCTTCCAGCACTTTGAGATGCAGCATGACGGTGCAGCGGTCGATGTCGGAAAACGCCTCGCACAGCATGCCGGTCGTCTTTGGCGCGTCCTTCAGCAGATCCAGCATCTCGCGCCGGCGCGGATGCGCCAGCGCCTTGAAAACATTGTCGTCTTGCGATCGGCTTGACATGTTATTTTTTTATAACATAAGCTCCTATCAATCAAGGAAGGAACTGTGGATATGTCTCTTGGTTTCAGGGTTTCAGGACGCATCGGCAAACCGGTCGCCGACGTCTTCGACGCGGTCGTCAATCCGAAGAAGCTCAGCTCCTATTTCACCACCATCGGCGGTGCCAGCGCGCCCTTGGTGCCGGGCGCCAATGTCGTGTGGTGGGGCAAGGTGCCGGTCGAAGTCGACGAAATCGTCAGGGACAGCCGCATCGTGCTGCGCTGGGATGCCACCGACGAAGAGGGAAAGCCGGCCTACAAGACCCGCATCGAGATGAATTTCGAGCCGCTCGACGACGGCGGCACCTTCGTCACCATCGCCGAGGCCGGCTGGCACGAGGACGCGGTCGGCCTGAAGAAGTCCTATCTCAATTGCGAGGGCTGGTCGCAGATGCTGGCCTGCATGAAGGCCTATGTCGAACACGGCATCAATTTGCGCGAAGGCTACTACCGCAGCGAGATGAAGGGCGAGCCTGCCAACGAGACCAACATTTGAGCGAAGGGAGGCCTGCCGTGAAAGTAACTCCGTTCCTGATGTTCGAAGGCAAGGCCGAGGAGGCCATGGCCTTCTATTGCGAAACCATCCCGGAGAGCCGTGTCCTCGACCTCACGCGCTACGGTGCAGGCGAGGACGGACTCGAAGGGGCAGTCAAGCTGGCCCGCGCATCCATCGGCGGCACGGAGGTCATGATCTTCAACAGCCCTGTGCACCACGCCTTCACCTTCACGCCGTCGGTCTCGCTCTTCGTCGACTGTTCCACCGAAGAAGAGCTGGAACGCATCGTCGAGGCCCTGTCCAAAAACGGCACGTTTCTGATGCCGACCGGCAATTACGGCTTCAGCCGCCGTTTCGCCTGGCTGAACGACAGGTTCGGCGTTTCCTGGCAGATCAATCTGCCGTAGCAGGACCGGGCCAGGCCGAGATCCTGGCTGGGACTGTTCACCGGGGATTTCCCGGGCGCCGCCGATCATCTCGCCAAGGCCGGCGTCGAGCGATGCGACGTCATCGAGCCGCTGGGAGAGGGCTTCCGTGGTTTCTGGATCACCAGCCCCGCCAACATCGTTCACATGGTGCGGGAGCCCGACGCCTGGTGAAGGCGTGTTCGGCAGGGGAGAACGCTATGGAAATCCGCGAGACACCGACGGCCGAAGCCGCCATGCTGATCCGGCGGCCGGTCTCCGACGTTTTCGAGGCCATCGTCGACCCGGAGATCACCACGAAATTCTGGTTCACCCATTCCAGCGGCAGGCTGGACGGCGGCAAGCCGGTTCAATGGGAGTGGCGCATGTATGGCGTCTCGACGACGGTGGTCGCCAGCGAGATCGTCGTCAACGAAAAGATCGTCATGCAATGGAGCGATCCGCCGACCACGGTGATCTGGACCTTCACCGAAATGCCAGGTGACGCGACCTTCCTGGAGGTCCACAATTTCGGCTTTGCCGGCAATGGCGACGAACAGGCGAAACAGGCGGTCGATTCAACCGGCGGCTTCACGCTCGTTCTGGCCGGCGCCAAGGCCTGGCTCGAACAAGGCCTGACACTAGGCCTGATCGGCGACCGTCACCCGAAGGGCGCACCGGGGAGTTGAACCGGCTCAGGTTTTACGCTTTTCCTGCTCGATCACGTGATGGCGGAGCACACGATTGATTTCGGTCTGGTAACCACCACCCCCGACATGCTCCTTGAACCACGATAGCACGTCAGTATCGAGTCTGATTGTCACTGGCTGCTTGAGTGGTCTGTAAAGATGTCCACGACGAGCATGAATCCAATTCTCCGCCGGAACTTCTGGGATGTCGGAAGTATTAATTTCGCTGTCAGGCAAACCAGCCAGCTTGGCGAGCTGGTTGCGCTGATCCTGACTAAGGTCCTTCTTGCTCATAGCGCCTCCTTTCATGCGCTGTCGCTTTCCGGGCACCAACAATCCTAACTCGTCCTTCATCTTCGCGATCAGGATATGTGTGGACAACCAGCATGACCACTACGGCATCGATCGTCCCGATAGCGTGCCAACGCTGCTCACCATCTTCAAACCGGTCGGGCACGATGAGATAAAGCGGATCATCGAACACCTTCTGCGCGAGATCGAATCCGATGCCGAGCTTGGCAAGTTTGCGCCTGGCTCTTTCAGCATCCCATTCGAACCGCAAAGCAGCACCATCGATTACGATATTGTACGTACAATTTCGTAAGAGTCAGCCTGAACTCGGCATTGGCCATGTCGTCAGGCTCAATGCCCGCCGCCGGACTTCGCCTTCTTGCGGTTCCGCGCCAGCATGTTGAGGCCTTCGACGAGCGCCGAAAAACCCATCGCCGCGTAGATATAACCCTTGGGCACATGGTAGCCCATGCCGTCGGCGATCAGCGTCATGCCGATCATCAACAGGAAGCCCAGCGCCAGCATGACGATGCTCGGGTTCCTGGCTATGAAGTTCGCCAACGGCGTAGCCGCCAGCATCATCACCGTAACCGCCACGATGACGGCGATGTACATGATGGCGATCTCGTCGGTCATGCCGACGGCGGTAATGATGGAATCGATGGAGAAGACAAGGTCGAGAAGCAGTATCTGGAAGATGGCGCCGGCAAGGCTCATCTGCACGGTCTCGCCCAGCATCGTGTCCTGGTGGTCGTCGGGGTCGACCGTGTGATGGATCTCCTTGGTCGCCTTCCACACCAGGAACAGGCCACCGGCGATCAGGATCAGGTCGCGCCAGGAAAAGCCGTGGCCAAGGGCGGTGAAGACCGGCGCCGTCAGTTGGACGATGATCGAGATGGTGGCGAGCAGCACCAGCCGCATGACGAGCGCCGCCGAGATGCCGAGCCGGCGGGCGCGGGCTCGCTGTGCTTCCGGCAGCTTGTTGGTCAGGATCGAGATGAAGATCAGGTTGTCGATGCCGAGCACGATCTCGAGCACCACCAGGGTCAACAGCGCGACCCAGGCGGTGGGATCGGACACGAAGGCGAAGTGCGGCGCCAGGAACTCGATAAGCTGCATGGAGGTCGTCCCCTCTACGATCTAGAGCAGTGTCGCCGGCAGTTAGGTATTGAGAGCCCCTATATCAATGTCACGTCCAGAAGGACGGCGCCGTTTCCTCGAGCCGCGGCCCGCGGCGAAACGGCGCGATCTTCTCGGTCAGCCCCGTGCGGTCGGAAATATCAACGCCGACGCCGCACAAGGTCGCGGGTCCGGTCGCCGCCTCGAAACGCCCCTTCGGCACTTTCGACAGGAACCGGTTGAGCGGCTCCTCCTTGTCCATGCCGAGCGACGAATCATAATCGCCGCACATGCCCGCGTCGGAAATGTAGCCGGTGCCGCCATTGAGGATATGGTGATCGGCGGTCGGCTGGTGGGTGTGAGTGCCGACCACGAGGCTGGCGCGACCGTCGACGAAATGCGCGAAGCACATTTTTTCGGAGGTCGCCTCGGCGTGGAAGTCGATGACCACGGCATCCGCCTGCTCGCCGAGCGGACAGGCGGCAAGCTCGCGCTCGCCAGCCTGGAAGGGATCGTCGAGCTCGGGATGCATGAACACCCGGCCCATGATGTTGGCGACCAGCACGCGCGCGCCGCTCCTGGCGATGTAGACGCCCGAGCCGCGCCCTGGCGTACCCTTGGGAAAATTGGAGGGGCGCAGGAAGCGCTCTTCGCGCGGCGCGAAGGCGAGCGCATCGCGCTGGTCCCAGACATGGTTGCCGGTGGTGACGACATCGGCGCCGGCCGCGATGGTCTCGCGAAAAATCTCCTCGGTGATGCCGAAGCCGCCGGCCGCGTTTTCGCCGTTGACGATGACGAAATCGAGCTTGAAGTCCGAGATCAGGCCCGGCAATTGCTCCCACACCGCCGTGCGGCCTGTCTTGCCGACCATGTCGCCGAGGAAGAGAAGTCTCATCACGCTTGACCCCGAAAAGTGGCATGACTTTCGGCAAAGATCATGCGTTCCAAAGAACTATCTACAATTCTGGCTCGAACCGGCGCAACCCGCTCTCGGTGAGTATTTCCGGGATGATGACGTCATGGTCCTCATTGGGAACCATCGTCACTTCCTGGCAGTCGAAAGCAATGCCGATCAGCCGGGGCGCATGCCCCTTGTCGACAAGCTTGGCGATCGCACGGTCATAATAGCCCGCGCCGTAACCGATGCGGTGGCCGCGCGCGTCGAAGCCGGCGAGCGGCACCAGCATGACGGAGGGGTCAAGAACTTCGGCCTCCTCATGCGGCCCGACGGTGCCAAATCCCATATCGATCATCGGCGCGCCGCGTACCAATTCGCGAAAGACGATGGTCGTCTTGTCGAGGATCGCCGGAAGGCAGAGCCGTGCGCCCTTTTCGCGCAAGGCGAACATCAGCGGCCGGACATCGACTTCCGAGCGCATTGGCCAGAAGCCGGACACGATTTGGCCTGGCTCGATGGCAAGCTGGTCGCGCGCGGTTTCGGCCATATCGAGCGCGACTTCCACCCGCCAGAATTCATCGAGCGCGTCGCGGCGGCCAAGTGCTTCCTTGCGCAGCTGTTTTTTCAGGTCTTTTGAGGATGCCATGCGCAGACGCTAGAAAAAGCCAGACCTGAATGGACGTTTTGGGAGCGACGTTTTCCATCGCATGATCCACGAAATACGTGGATGTGGCGAATAAGTGACGATCCACACAACCGGTGGAGAAGTCGATCCCGGGTGCCTACAAAGTAGGTGGGCGCCGTGTGAGAAAACCCACGGGTCTTCCCAGGGACAGCTCCCTAAGGATCGTTAAGGCCCCGGGGAAAAGTGTCTCCTGCCGGGAAGCGCAGACCGTCAGCCCCAATATAGGCCGATGCCCTCCCAAGCGCCAGAGACTTGGCGCCAGAGAGTTGGCGCTCTTGCCCTGCCGGCTTCACACTTCGCCGCCGCCAACCCACCCTTGCATGGGCCAAGCCGTCTCCTTACGGTCGTCCGTACTGAACCAAGGAGCAAAAATGCGTTTCGAAGGCACGGCGGCCTACGTCGCCGACAAGGATCTGATGGTGGCGGTCAACGCGGCGATCGCGCTGGAACGGCCCTTGCTGGTCAAAGGTGAGCCCGGCACCGGCAAGACGGAGCTTGCCAGGCAAGTGGCGGCGGCACTCGGGCTGGAACTCATGGAATGGCACGTCAAATCGACGACGCGGGCGCAGCAAGGCCTCTACGAGTACGATGCAGTGTCGCGGCTGCGCGACAGCCAACTTGGCGATACCAGGTTCAACGATATCAAGAACTACATCAAGCGCGGCAAATTGTGGGAAGCCTTCGCCGCCGGCAAGAAGGTTGTGCTTCTGATCGACGAGATCGACAAGGCCGATATCGAATTTCCCAACGACCTCTTGCAGGAACTCGACCGGATGGAGTTCTTCGTCTACGAGACCGGCGAGACGATCCGCGCCGCGGTGAGGCCGATCGTCATCATCACCTCCAACAACGAGAAGGAACTGCCCGACGCCTTCCTGCGTCGCTGCTTTTTCCACTACATCCGCTTTCCCGACGTCGAGACGCTGCACAGGATCGTCGATGTGCATTATCCCGGCATCAAGCAGAATCTGGTGCGGGCGGCGCTCACTCAGTTCTACGAAATCCGCGACGTGCCGGGACTGAAGAAGAAGCCGTCGACCTCCGAGGCGCTCGACTGGATAAGGCTGCTGGTCGCCGACGACATCGCGCCCGAGGATCTGCGCGCCGACCGGAAGAACGCGCTGCCCAAGCTGCATGGCGCACTGCTGAAGAACGAGCAGGACGTGCATCTGTTCGAACGGCTGGCCTTCATGGCGAGACGGCAAGGGTGACGAGCGGCTCGGCGTCCTGAGGCCGAGCCGCAAGGCATTGCTAGGAGCGCACCTTGCCAGCACCCTGCGCAGGACGCCCGCTTCGCTGCTGCGGCGCGACATGTTTTGGACCGAAGATAGCAAAGCTGATGACGGCAAGAGCCAGAACGCCGATCCCGCTATAGAGCATGACCCAGCCAAAACCGTTGACCAGGGAGGCATGAACGATGGCGCCCGTCGGGTCGAGGGTCGCAAGCTTGGGCGAGTATTGCGCCAGGCCGTCGAGATTGCCGGCTGCGATCTTCTCTGCCAGGGCGCGCAGTTCGTTCGGGTCGATAGCCGTGCCGAAGGCATTGCGCAGATAAGAAACGATCCCTTGCGTCAGCAGCAGTCCCAGCACCGCGATGTTGATGGCAAGGGTGATCAGCCGCGCACTGATATCGATGCCGGACGCCATGCCGGCACGATCGGGTGACACCGAGCCGGTCGTGGTGTTGGTGGTCGGCGAATTGGTCAGGCCGATGCCGATGCCGGCGATCAGCGTGCCGGGCAGCATGGTCAGCCAGTTGCCCTCGAGCCCGGAACCTATCCACATGGCGATGAAACCGACCCCCAATGTCAACAAGCCGAGCGGGATCGCCACCCGCGCCTGATAGCGTGCCCGCAGGCGCTCGGCGATCGACGGCATCAGCATGAAGGGTAGCGTGTAGACGAGCAGCAACAGCCCGGTCGTGGTGCTGTCGTAACCGAGGACCCTCGAAAAATAGATCGGCAGATAGATGATGAACGGCCAGTAGCTGAAATTCATGCCGATGCCGCCCATGATCGCTCCCGAGAATTGGCGGATGCGGAAAACGGAGAAATCGAACATCGGATAGGGATTGATCTTCTCGGCTACGAGGAACGCGACGAAGGCCAGCACGGCCGCGCTTGCCACGCCGATGCGCGCGCCAGCGCCCAGATCGGCCCCTTGCGTGATCAGATAGGAGAAGCCGAACACCGCGAACGACAGTGTCAATATGCCGGCCCGGTCAAGCTTCTGCGCGTTGCGATCGCGCGATTCGGTGACACCGGCGCCGATGAAAGCCAAGGCAAGAACGGCAAGCGGCACATGGATGAGGAACACCCATTGCCAACTCGACAGCGTCACAATCAATCCGCCAATGGCGGGGCCGAAGCCAAGGCCGATGCCCGAGACGACGCTCCAGGCGACGAAGGCTTTGCCGCGTTCACTGCCGTCTTGAAACTGGTGGGACAACACCGCCACGCTGCAGGTAAACATCGCTCCGCCCGCCAGGCCCTGAAGAAACCGGGCGATGATCAGCAGCGGAGCGCTCGTTGCGAGACCGCATAGCAGGGAGGCGAGGCCAAAGGCGACGGTGGTGCCCACCATCACGCGTTTGCGGCCGAGACGGTCGGCCAATGTCCCCGTCGCCATCAACACCGTGGTGCAGGCAATGGTGTAGGCATTCATGATCCATTGCAGATCCTTGAAATCAGCGCCAAGCACGGTTTCCAGTTTCGGCAGGATCACCGGGACGCTGGAGATTTCGAGGCCGAACAGCAGCGAGGCGAGGCAGACCCCCGCAAGAGCAACGGTGTTTCGGTCGATTGGAAACGTCATGTCGGTCACTTTCAGTCGGAGCATTCGGAAGTGGCTGCGAGCGTCGCTCTTCACACAGCGGTCGACATGACTTAAATGGCTTCCGATCATGAAAAAAGACTATGCATTTCTATTTCAGAAATGACAAAATGGAATGATTAGAGATGACCAGTCTTGATGTCGATGCCGTGCGGACCTTCGTCATGGTGGCCGACCTGCAGAGCTTCACGCGTGCGGCTGCCGCGCTGGGCAGCACCCAGGCGACGATCAGCGTCAAGCTGCGTCGGCTGGAAGAGAAGCTCGGCGCGCGTCTGATCGAACGAACGCCGCGCCGCGTGGCCCTCTCGGCAAGGGGAGCGGCTTTTCTCCCGGCGGCGCGTGAATTCCTTGCCTCCCACGAACGAGCCGTCACGGAATTTTCCGACGCGCCGTGTCGGCTTGCTCTCGGCTTTGTCGATCACGTCGCCGGGCCCGAGCTGTCCATATTGATAGCCCAGTTGCATGCCCATGATCCGTCGCTCGCGCTCAACATCAGGATCGATACGAGCTCCATGCTGGAGGAGGCTTTCGATCGCGGTGAGCTCGATGCGGTGATTGTCCATCAGGAAGACGACAGCCGCCGCGGCGAAGCCTTGTCGCGCACCCATTATGGCTGGTTCGCCGCCCCGGCCTTCGAATGGCGGCCGGGAACGCCATTGCGCTTGGCGCTGCTAAGCACCGTATGCAATTGCCCTGACCGCGTGAGAGCTGTCGAGACGCTGGATAAGGCAGGCATTGCCTGGAACGAGGCTTTCGTGGGCGGCGGCGGCGCAGCCGTCAATATCGCGGTGTCGGCCGGCTTCGCCGTCGCTGCGCTCGCCTACCGTGTCGCGCCGCCCGGCCTGGTCGAGGTGGGCCGCAAACTCGGCCTGCCGCCAATTCCCCCTTCCGAGATCGTTTTGCATTCGCACGGCTTGGCGCCAAGGGCACGAGAGGCGCTGCACATGCTCGCGACCGCTTTTCGCGAGTATAATTCGCCGGCGGGATAGGCAAGGGTGTTCCTGATCCCGATTCTGTTGGTATGGATTGGGTTCCAGACTTCAGAGGGAACGAAATGGCCGAGATCACTATCCGCCCGCTCACAGAATCCGACCACGCCGACTGGCGCCGGCTTTGGACCGCTTACCTTGCTTTCTACGAGACGAAGCTGCCGCAAGAGGTCTACGAGGTCACCTGGAAGCGCCTGTTCACGCAAGGCGAGTTCGAACCGAAGGGCTTCATCGCCCTCCTCGACGGCAAGGCTGTCGGCCTCACCCACTACCTGTACCATCGCTCTTGCTGGTCCGAGAAGAACAACTGCTACTTGCAGGATCTGTTCGCCGACCCCGAAGTGCGCGGCAAGGGGATTGGCGCTGCGCTGATCGAAGCCGTGAAGCAGGAAGCCGGCAAGATCGGCGTCAGGAATGTCTACTGGATGACGCACGAAACCAACGCCACGGCGCGCAAGCTCTATGACCATGTCGCGCGCCGCACCGGCTTCATCGAGTACGACCTCTTATAGACAGAAAATGTTCATCCCCTTCTTCCTCGAACTGAAGGCTGCACGCGTTCCCGTCTCTTTGCGGGAATACCTGTTGCTGCTGGAGGGGTTGGAAGCCGGGCTGGTCGACTATGACGTCGAAGGTTTTTACTACCTCGCTCGCGCCGCGCTGGTGAAGGACGAGTGCCATATCGACCGCTTCGACCAGGTGTTCGCGCATGTCTTCAAGGGTGTGGAGGCGCTCAGCGGTCCGAATGCCGTCAACGTCGCTGATATCCCCGAGGAATGGCTGCGCCGGCTGGCCGAAAAGCACCTGACCGAGGAAGAGAAAAAGCTGGTCGCGGCGCTCGGCGGTTTCGAGAAGCTGATGGAGACGCTGAAGCAGCGGCTCGAGGAGCAGAAAGGCCGCCACCAAGGCGGCTCGAAATGGATCGGCACTGGCGGCACCTCGCCTTTCGGCGCCTATGGCTACAATCCCGAAGGCGTGCGCATCGGCCAGCATGAGAGCCGCAACCGCCGGGCCGTGAAGGTCTGGGACAGGCGCGAGTTCAGGAATTTCGACGACGCCGTCGAGCTCGGCACCCGCAACATCAAGATCGCGCTGAAGCGGCTGCGCCGCTGGGTGCGTGAAGGCGCCGAGGAGGAGTTCGACCTGCCCGGCACCATCCACGCCACCGCCGAGCACGGTTATCTCGACGTCAAGACGCGGCCAGAGCGGCGCAACGCGGTGAAGCTTTTGATGTTCTTCGATGTCGGCGGCTCGATGGACGACCACATCAGAAGCGTCGAGGAATTGTTCTCGGCCGCCCGCGCCGAATTCCGCCAGCTCGAATATTTTTATTTCCACAACTGCCTCTACGAGGGCGTGTGGAAGGACAATCGCCGCCGCCATGCCGATACGATCCCGACCTTCGATCTCCTCCACAAATATGGACCTGACTACAAGGTGATCGTGGTCGGCGATGCCTCGATGAGCCCTTACGAAATCGCGCATCCCGGCGGCTCGGTCGAGCACTGGAATCCGGAGGCGGGCGCCGTCTGGCTCGGCCGTCTGCTGCGGCAGTGGCCGAACGCGGTATGGCTAAACCCCGAGAGCCAGAAGAACTGGGGTTTCACCCATTCGATCGCTATGATCCGCGACATGTTCGGCGGCCGCATGTTTCCGCTGACGCTGGCCGGGTTGGAAGGCGCCACCAGGCAATTGTCGCGCAAGCACTAAGCCGGGACAATGACGGGAGGTTCCATGACCTGTTTCCTCTGCCTGCAATGCGGCGTCCAGTTCGCGCAGAGCGAAGCGCCGCCTCGGCATTGTCCGATCTGCGAGGACGAGCGGCAATATGTGCGCTGGGAAGGCCAGGCCTGGATCACACCGGAAGAGCTCGCCGCCGGGCATCGGATCGTGATGAAGGATGATGCCGGCGTGCTCGCCTTCGGCATCGAGCCGCGCTTCGCCATCGGTCAGCGAGCGCTGCTGGCGCAGACGCCGCACGGCAATGTGCTGTGGGACTGCATCTCGATGGTGACCGACGAGGCGGTGGCCGAGATCAATCGCCGCGGCGGCCTTGCCGGGATCGCCATCTCGCACTGCCACTACTATTCGGTGATGGTCGAATGGAGCGAGGCGTTTGGCGGCGTGCCGATCTATCTCCATGACGACGACCGGCAGTGGATCATGCGGCCACACCCGTCGATCGTCAGCTGGCAAGGCGAGACACTGGACCTGAACCCGGCGTTGACGCTCATCCGCTGCGGCGGCCACTTTGCCGGCGGCCAGGTGCTGCACTGGAAGCGCGAAGGCGGCAATGCTCTCCTGGCCGGCGATATCTTGCAGGTGACGCCGACCCGCCGCCACGTCAGCTTCATGTACAGCTATCCCAACTACATCCCGCTCAATGCGGCCGCCGTGCGCCGCATCGCGGCCGCGCTGGAGCCTTTCACATTCGATGACATCTACGGCGCGTGGTGGAACCAGAACGTTATCGGTGGCGCGAAACAGGCGCTGGCGGCCTCCGTTGCGCGCTATCTCACGGCGATCGCGTGAGGAGCGCAGGCGGCACGCTCGAAAATGCGGGCAAATCTCGTAACAAACGCCTATCTTGTTGCGAATAGAGATTGCAATCAACAATGAGCCGTCAAGGCCGAGGAGTTTTCTGCATGGACACCCACACCTATCCCGTCACCCGCACCGACGCCGAATGGCGCGCCCGGCTGACGCCTGAGCAATATGCCGTCATGCGCAACCATGGCACCGAACGCCCGGGCAGCTGTGCGCTGCTTCACGAAAAGCGCGCCGGCACCTTCTTTTGCGTCGGCTGCGACCAGCCGCTGTTCGAATCCAAGCTGAAGTTCGAGAGCGGCACCGGCTGGCCGAGCTTCAACGACCCCGTTCCCGGTTCCATCGAGACCACGACCGACCGCAGCTACGGCATGGTCCGCACGGAATGCCATTGCGCTCGCTGCGGCAGCCATCTCGGCCACGTCTTCGAGGACGGCCCGCCGCCGACCGGGCTGCGCTACTGCATCAACGGTGTGGCGCTGAGATTCGAGCCGGCGGCCTGAGCGCGGCCTCGCCAACGCTTCCTGCGAAGGGCGGCCTCGGCCGCCTTTTTCGTGCAGCATTGTCAGACGACGACTGTTGCGATCAGCCAGAGCGCCGAACCCAGCATAGCAAGGGAGGCCTTGGCGCCCCCGGTTCGCTCCGCCGTCCGCCAGACGGCCGAGGTCAGGAAGATGTTGTAGGGCACCGGCGCGAAATGCACCGCCAGCACAAGACCGAGCGGCGTCTTCACCCCCAGCAGAATGAGCGCCGCCACGGACGATGCAATGTTGATCGCCGTGCCGACGAGCACCATATCGCGCCAGAACAGCCGGTCGAGCCGCACCTGGCCATCCCAACGCGAGCGGAAGAAATCCGCGAGCATCGGCGGCCTATCCCTGTCCCAGAACTTCGGTGACAGCGCACTCGAACCGCGAGCATTCGGTCACCAGCCAGTCCGTCATGGCCGGCCAATTGTCCTCGGCAAAGCAGTTGACCCGCCACTGTGAATTGATGCCGAGGTTTTGTGCGCTCTGCTCCGGCCTGAGCTTCAGCCGTTCCTCGATCGCCGGCTGAAACGGCTTGAGGCGCACCCAGACGTCGGTTGCGCCAAGCTTCTCGTTACGGCCGAAGAAGACGCCGACCACATTCTCGCTCGGCGCCACGTACATGGAGAGCACCAGCGCAAATTCCGGCAGCCCGCGCTGCCAGAACCAGGGCCCTCGCCTCGCCAGCCGGGTTCTTTCTTCCGGGTGACGCTCGGCAAACAGCGTCCAGAAGCCGCGTTGGCGGAACTCCGAGGCCCTTCGGCCGCCGAAGTCGAACTCACTCATCGCCGACCCCGGACGTCACGAGATGCCTCGCCTTACACCATGCCGAGGGCGGCCTTGTAGAGGTCCAGGATGGACTCCTCCTCCTGGCGCTCGGCCTGGTCCTTCTTGCGCAGCCGGATGATCGCGCGCATCGCCTTGGTGTCGAAGCCGGTGCCCTTGGCCTCGGCGAACACTTCCTTGATGTCGTCGGAAATGGTCTTCTTTTCCTCCTCGAGCCGCTCGATGCGCTCGATGAAGGCACGCAACTGGCCGGCGGCAACAGTCTGGCTGGTCTCTGTGATATCGTCGGCCATGTTTTTCTCCAAAAAAATCGGTGCTTCGCCGCGACTCGGGGGAACCGTGCCGCCGCAAATTTCTGCGGTTCGATGCCCGACCAGGGACCGCGGGTCAAGCGGTTATCGAACAGGCCGTCAGGGCTGCCGACAGAAGCCGACAGTCTGTGCCTCTCTCTTGCGAGCTCTCAATTGAAGGCGATCAGCAGGTCCTTGGCATCGATCTGGTCGCCGGCCTTGACCAGCACCTCGGCGACCGTGCCGTCACGCTCGGCATGCAGCGCCGTTTCCATCTTCATCGCTTCGATGGAGAGCAGCACGTCGCCGGCCTTGACGGCCTGGCCGGCGGCCACCGCGAGCGCCGAGACGACGCCCGGCATCGGCGCTCCGACATGCGCCTCGTTGCCGGGTTCGGCCTTGCGCCTTGCCTTGGCGGCGGACGCGCCATGCGCCCGGTCGGGCACCTTGACGCGGCGCGGCTGGCCGTTGAGTTCGAAGAACACGGTGACCATGCCCTTGTCGTCCACGTCGCCGATCGCTTGGCAGCGCACGACCAGCGTCTTGCCCTTCTCGATGTCCACGAACACCTCGTCTTCGGGCTTCATGCCGTAGAAATAGGTCGGCGTCGGCAGCACGCTGACGGGACCGTAGGTTTCCTGCGCGGCCGCGAAGTCCGAGAAGACCTTCGGATACATCAGCCAGGAAGCGAACTCGTATTCGCTGAGCTTGCGCTCGAGCTTCCGTTCGATCTCCTTGCGGCTGGCCTTGAGGTCTGCCGGCTTCAGCAGCGAGCCCGGCCGCGCCGTGATCGGCCTGTCGCCCTTCAGCACTTTCTTCTGCAGCGCCTGCGGCCAGCCGCCAGGCGACTGGCCGAGATCGCCGCGCAGCATCGAGACGACCGAGTCCGGGAAGGCGATGTCCCTCGCCGGGTTCTCGACGTCGGCGACGGTGAGATCCTGGCTGACCATCATCAGCGCCATGTCGCCGACCACCTTGGACGACGGGGTCACCTTGACGATGTCGCCGAACATCAGATTGACGTCGTGATAGGTCTGCGCCACCTCGTGCCAGCGCGTCTCCAGCCCAAGCGAACGCGCCTGTTCCTTGAGGTTCGTGAACTGTCCGCCCGGCATCTCGTGCAGGTAAACTTCGGACGCCGGCCCCTTGAGGTCGCTTTCGAAGGCGGCATACTGGTTGCGCACCGCTTCCCAATAGAAGGAGATCCTCCGGATCCATTGCGGGTCGAGCCCGGGATCGCGCTCGGTGCCCTTCAGCGCCTCGACGATAGAGCCGAGGCAGGGCTGCGAGGTGTTGCCGGAGAACGCATCCATCGCCGCGTCGATGGCGTCGACGCCGCTCTCTACCGCCGCCAGAACCGTTGCCGCTGAGAGCCCCGATGTATCGTGTGTGTGGAAATGGATGGGCAGGTCTGTCGCTTCGCGCAGCGCCTTGAACAGCACGCGCGCGGCGCTCGGCTTCAACAGCCCGGCCATGTCCTTGACCGCTATGATATGGGCGCCGGCCGCCTCGAGCTCTTTCGCCAGCCCGACATAATATTTCAGGTCGTACTTCGCCCGCGTGGGATCGAGAATATCGCCGGTGTAGCAGATCGCGGCCTCGATCAGCTTCCCCTCGGCGCCGACCGCGTCCATGGCGACGCGCATGTTCTCGACCCAGTTCAGGCAGTCGAACACCCGGAACAGGTCGATGCCGCCTGATGCCGCCTGTTTGACGAAATGCTGCACGACATTGTCGGGATAGTTGGTGTAGCCGACGCCGTTGGCGCCCCGCAGAAGCATCTGCAGCAGGAGGTTGGGCGCCGCCTCGCGTACCAGCGAGAGCCGCTCCCAGGGATCCTCGGTGAGAAAGCGCATGGCGACGTCGAAAGTGGCGCCGCCCCAGCATTCAAGCGAAAGCAACTGCGGCAGGGCACGCGCATAGGTGCCCGCTATGCCGGCGATGTCGTGCGTGCGCACACGCGTCGCCAGCAGGGATTGATGGCCGTCGCGCATCGTCGTGTCGGTGACCAGCACCTCTTTTTGCGTGCGCATCCAGGCGGCGAATTTTTCCGGACCGAGCACGTCAAGCTTCTGCTTGCTGCCGCCGGGCACATTGCCGTTGAGGTAGGGCACCACGGGTGCGGCGGCATCGGCTTTCGGCTGCGGCCGGCCGCGCGTCTCGGGATGGCCGTTGACGCTGACGTCGGCAAGATAGTTGAGCAGCTTCGTGGCGCGGTCCTGGCGCTTGACCTGCTCGAACAGCTCCGGCGTCGTGTCGATGAACTTGGTCGTGTAGGAATTGTCGGCGAAGTTCGGGTGATTGATGATCGCTTCGAGGAAAGTCAGGTTTGTGGCCACGCCGCGGATGCGGAATTCGCGCAGCGCCCGGTTCATGCGTGCGATGGTCTCGGCCGGCGTCGGCGCCCATGCGGTCACCTTTTCCAGCAACGGGTCATAGAAGCGGGTAATGACCGCGCCCGAATAGGCGGTGCCGCCATCGAGGCGGATACCGAAGCCGGTGGCGCCGCGATAGGCAGTGATGCGGCCATAGTCCGGGATGAAATTGTGCTCGGGATCCTCGGTGGTGATGCGGCACTGCAGCGCGTGGCCGTTCAGCCTGATGTCCTTTTGTGCCGGAACGCCCGATTCCGGCGTGCCGATGGCGAAGCCGTCGAGAATGTGGATCTGCGCCTTGACGATGTCGATGCCCGTCACCTGTTCGGTGACGGTGTGCTCGACCTGGATGCGCGGATTGACCTCGATGAAATAGAACTTGCCGGTGTCGGCGTCCTGCAGGAACTCGACCGTGCCGGCGCCGATATAGCTGGTTTCGCGCGCGATCTTCAGCGCATGGCCGCACAGCTCCTGGCGCAGCTCCTCGCTGAGATAGGGCGCGGGCGCCCGCTCGACGACCTTCTGGTTGCGGCGCTGGATCGAGCAGTCGCGCTCGAACAGATGCACCGCATTGCCACTGGTATCGCCCAGGATCTGCACTTCGACATGGCGGGCGCGCTCGATCAGCTTTTCGAGATAGACCTCGTCCTTGCCGAAGGCGGCTTTCGCCTCGCGCTTGCCCTCCGTGACCTCGCGGGCGAGATCGGCCTCGGCTCGGATGGCGCGCATGCCGCGGCCGCCGCCGCCCCACGAAGCCTTCAGCATCAGGGGATAGCCGATCTCCGTGGCAAGTTTCTTGAACGCCTCCATGTCGTCCGGCAACGGATCGGTGGCGGGAATGACAGGCACGCCGACCTCGATGGCCAGATTGCGCGCCGCGACCTTGTTGCCAAGCCGGCGCATCGTCTCCGGCTTGGGCCCGATGAAGGTGATCCCGGCTTCGGCACAGGCCTCGGCGAATTCGGGGCTTTCCGAAAGCAGTCCATAGCCGGGGTGGATCGCATCGGCGCCCGACAGCCTGGCGACGCGGATCACCTCCTCGATCGAGAGATAGCTTTCGATCGGCCCCATATCCTTGTTGAGGTGCGGCCCGCGCCCGACCTGGTAACTCTCGTCGGCCTTGAAGCGATGCAGCGAATATTTGTCCTCCTCGGCCCAGATCGCCACCGTTTTGAGGCCGAGTTCATTGGCCGCGCGAAACACGCGGATGGCGATTTCGGACCGGTTGGCGACGAGGATCTTCGTGATGGCCAAGGATTGGGCTCCAGCAGCGGAAGGGAAGAGCAAGCGGCGCCATGATTAGCGTGAAAATGCTGCAGTGCAAACAAAATTTGACGCACGTTTAAACCGATTTAAACCCGAGTCTTCGCCTTGAGAGCGTGGTCCCAAACGGCTGAACATCAGCGGAAAGCCGCCGCTGGCCTCAAAACGAGGATCCTCGCCAGCCAATAAACGCGCGATCGCTGCTTCAGCAAAAGAAAATGCCCGGCGCGAGGCGCCGGGCATTCCGTGAAGTCAATGCGGACAGGCTTACATCTTCTGGACGTAGGTGTACTTGCCGTCGTCGCCCTTCTTCCACTCGTACATGACGTAGCCGGGCAGCGTCGGGTCACCCTTGGCGTCGTAGGAGAGGTCGCCGAGCACGGTCTTGAACGGACCCTTCTCATGCAGCGCCTTGGCAACTTCCTGCGGGTCGTTGGACTTGGCAGCGGTGGCTGCCTCGGCGATCGCCTGCATGGCTGCGTAGGCGTAGAGCGTATAGGCCTCCGGCTCGAATCCCTGCGCGCGGAACTTCTCGACCAGTTCCTTGTTGGCCGGGATCAGGCGAGGGTCCGGGCCGAACGTGTTGAGTGTGCCCGCGACCGCGTCGCCAGCGATCGAAGCCAGTTCGTTCGACACGATGCCGTCGCCGGAAACCAGCGTCGCCTTGAGGCCCTGGTCGGCCGCCTGGCGGATGATCAGGCCGGCTTCAGTGTGCAGGCCGCCCCAGTAGATGATGGAGACGCCGGCTTCCTTCATCTTGGCGATCAGCGCCGAGAAGTCCTTGTCGCCGACATTGACGCCTTCATACATGACTTCCTTCACGCCCTTGGCGTTCATAGCCTTCTTGGTCTCGTCGGCAAGGCCCTGGCCGTAGGTGGTCTTGTCGTGCACGACGGCGATCTTGGCGTCCTTGAAATTGGCCGCCAGATAACCGCCGGCGATGCCGCCCTGCTGGTCATCGCGTCCGCAGGTGCGGAACACGTTCCACAGGCCGCGCTCGGTGAACTGGGGGTTGGTCGCGGCAGGCGTAATCTCGACGATGCCGTTTTCCGCGTAGACTTCCGACGCCGGAATGGAGACGCCCGAGTTGAAGTGGCCGACCACGAACTTGACGCCGTCGCCGACGAACTTGTTGGCGACCGAGATGCCTTGCTTCGGATCGGAGACGTCGTCGCCGACTTCGAGCTTGATCTGCTCGCCGTTGATGCCGCCCGCCGCATTGATGTCGGCGACCGCCTGCTCCGCGCCCTTCTGCAACTGTGCGCCGAAGGCGGCATTCGGACCCGTGATCGGGCCAGCAACGCCGACCATTAGATCAGCCCACGCATTGCCGCTGAACGCGATCAGCGCGGTCAGGGCGACGGCGGACAAAAGTGATTTTTTCATTTAAACGCTCCCATTAACGGAGTGGGCGTGGATGAAGCTTTCATGCGATGCCCACCCTTATCGCAGAAAGCATAGTTTGCCGATTTTCAGGCACTTGTCACGCCGATTCATCCCCGAAACGGCGTTAATGATGAACGTCAACCTTTCGGTTTCCAGCTCAAGATTGAAGCTCTTTCGTAGAGCCAATTATACTGTGTCACCATCTGGTTGGTTCGTGTGTATTGATAGCCGACGAAGCCGAGGATCATCAGCACGATGGTGTCGACGACATAGTAATGCAGCGAGAACATCGTGCCGTTGAACAGCGCGTGATGGATGAAGCGGATGCCGATGCCGAGACCCAGCAGATAGGCGAACAGCTGGACGAAGCTGCGCCAGGTCTGGGCACTGGCCTTGCCGGTCATCCATGCCGCCCAGCCGCCGAGCAGGCAGGTGACGAAGAAGAACTGCCAGATGGACGGTTCCTCGTAGAGAATGCCTTGCATGGTAAGGACTCCTGAACTCAGTGATGGCCGCCTTCGAGATAGGCGGCGCGCACTTCCGGGTTGGCGAGCAGTTCCTTGCCGGTGCCGCTCATGGTCACATTGCCGTTGACCATGACATAGCCGCGCGTCGCCAGCTTCAGCGCGCCGAAGGCGTTCTGCTCGACCAGGAACACGGTCAGCCCCTGCGTGCGGTTCAGCTCGCGAATGGCATCGAAGATCTGTTTGACGATCAGCGGCGCAAGACCGAGCGACGGCTCGTCGAGCAGAAGCAGCTTCGGCCGCGCCATCAGCGCGCGCCCGATCGACAGCATCTGCTGCTCGCCGCCCGACAGCGTGCCGCCGCGCTGGGCGATGCGCTCCTTCAGGCGCGGGAACAGCACGAACACCTTCTCGACGTCCTCGTCATAGTGCTTGAGGTTGTCGAGGCTGGCGCCCATCTGCAGGTTTTCCATCACCGTCATGCGCGGGAAGATGCGCCGGCCTTCGGGAGACTGGGCAATGCGCAAGCGCGCGATCTCGTGCGTCGGCAATTGGGTGATGTCGGCGCCGGCGAAGGTGATGGTGCCCGCGCGGGCGCGTGGCGCTCCAAAAATGGTCATCATCAGCGTGGATTTGCCGGCGCCGTTGGCGCCGATCAGCGCCACGATCTCGCCCTCGTTGACGGTGACGTCGACGCCGTTCAGCGCACGGATGTTGCCGTAATAGGTCTGCACGCCCTTGATATCGAGCAGCGTCTTCCCGGCCATCACTTGCCCCCTCCGCGCTTGGCCCGAACGGGCTTGCCCGCTCCTGTCGCGGGCTTTGCTGTCTGCTTACCGGAAGCATGGCTCGTCGCCACCTTGCCGGCGTCGACGCGGCGCGAGAATTCCGTGTCCTTGCCCTGGCTAAGCAGCCTGGCCTGCTTGACCCATTCTTCGCGGGCGATGCGTCCGTCAAAGGCGAGATACGCTTCGACGGCCTCGACATCGGCCTTCTTCCAAGCGCCGATCTGGTCGAAGTGGAAGATGCCGTGTTCGTTGAGCTTCTTCTCGTTGACCGCGCCGATCCCCTTGATGCGGGTGAGATTGTCGGCCTTGCCGCCGCGGGGCGCCGCCAGGCGGTTCGAGATGCCCGCGGCCTTCGCGGCCGGCGTCTTGGCCCCTGTCTTGACGCTCGCCTTGGTGGCCGGCTTCGCCACCGGCTTGGTCCGCGAAGCAGGTGCTGGCGCGACAGCCTTGGCCGCAACGCTCGCCGCCCGCGCATCGACCTGCGCCGCCTTCGAGGCGCCCTTCGACACCGTGATGCGCTCGCCTTCGCTGTGGCCGACCGTGTCGCTCACCGGGCCGGCGAGATAGGACGACGATGTTCCCGGACCATGCGCGGCATCGGGACCGGTATCGAGTTGCTCGATGACGTCCTCGTCGCCGACTTCGGTCAGCACGGTCTCGACCTCCTCATCGTCGACGCCGAGATAGGCCGCGATGACGCGCGGATCGGTGCGCACCGACTGCGGATTGCCGTCGGAGATCTTGCGGCCGTATTCCAGCACCACGACGTGATCGGAGATCTGCATGACCACCGACATGTCGTGCTCGATCAGCAGGATCGAGGTGCCGGTGTTGTTCTTGATGTCCATCAGCAGGTCGTTGAGCGCGGCCGATTCCTTTGGATTGAGACCGGCGGCGGGCTCGTCGAGGCACAAAAGCTCCGGGCCGGTGCACATGGCGCGCGCGATCTCGAGGCGCCGCTGCGCGCCATAGGGCAGGTCGCCGGCCGGATCGTCGGCGCGGTCGACCAGATCGGCTTTCTCAAGCCAGTGCTTGGCAAGTTCGACGGATTCGGCCGAGGCCTTGCGGTAACCGCTGAAGCCGAACAGGCCGAGCACCGTATAGCCCGAAGCCTTCATCAGCTTGTTGTGCTGGGCAACGAGCAGGTTCTCGAGCACCGTCATGCCCGAGAACAGGCGGATGTTCTGGAAGGTGCGCGCCACCTTGGCGCGCGCCGGGATCTCATGGTTGGGCAGCCGTTCGAGCAGGTAGATCGAGCCGTCCTGCCGGGTGAGAGTGATCATGCCTTCCGACGGCTTGTAGAAGCCGGTGATGCAGTTGAACACGGTGGTCTTGCCGGCGCCGTTGGGCCCGATCAGCGCGGTGATCTCGCCGCGCCTGGCGGTGAAGGACAGGTCGCCGATCGCGACCAGGCCGCCGAACTTCATCGACAGGTGTTCGACGTTCAGGATGGCGTCGTTCATGGAGGGGTTCGCGTTCATCAGCCGTGACCCTCCTTGGTGAAGGAACTTGAGACAGCCCTTCGCACCTTGAGGAAGGCGGTCGGCTCACGGCTGCCGACAAAGCCGCGCGGCTTCCACAGCATGACGATCACCATGGCCATGCCGAACAGCAGCATACGGTAGAGTTCCGGCGTGAAGTCGGGTCCGAAGACCTGCTTGAGGAAGTCGAGTTCGCGCAGCACCTCGGTGCCGCCGATCATGACCAGAGCCGCGACGGCAATGCCGACCAGTGATCCCATACCGCCAAGCACGACGATGGCCAGGATGATCGCCGATTCCAGGAAGACGAAGGATTCGGGGCTGACGAAGCCTTGCCGGGCGGCGAAGAACGAGCCGGCAAAACCGCCGAACATGGCACCGGTGGCAAAGGCGGTCAGCTTGGTGGTCGTGGTGTTGATGCCGAGCGAGCGGCAGGCGATCTCGTCCTCGCGTAAGGCTTCCCAGGCGCGGCCAACCGGCATGCGCCTCAGCCTGACCGTGACGAAGGCGGTGAGCAGCGCCAGCCCCAGGATGAGGTAATAGAGGAAGATCTTGTAATAGGCGCTTGATGTGGCGATGTTCAGCACCTTGCCGATATAGTTCGGATCCGAGACGTTGAAGCTCATCAGGCCGAAGAAGGTGACCTTCGGGATGCCGGAAATGCCGGCCGAGCCATTGGTCACCTCGCGCCAGTTGATGATCACCAGCCGGATGATCTCGCCGAAGGCAAGCGTCACGATGGCCAGGTAGTCGCCGCGCAGGCGCAGCACCGGAAAGCCGAGCAGCACGCCCCAGAAGGCGGCCATGGCGCCTGCGGCCGGCAGGAGGATCCAGAAGGAGAGGCCGTAATGCGTGCCGAGCAGCGCATAGGCATAGGCGCCGACGGCATAGAAGGCGACATAGCCGAGGTCGAGCAGGCCGGCCAGACCGACGACGATGTTCAGCCCCCAGGCCAGCATGACATAGATCAGGATCTGGATGCCGAAATTATCGACCCATTTCAGCGACCCTTGCAGCCCGCCGACGAGCGACCACGACATCAGCGACAGCATGCCCACGACAATGATCGGATAGAGCACCAGTGCGGCGATGCCGAGTTTTGTGAAGTTGGCATGGATGAAGCCGCGGAAATAGTAGATCACGCAGGCCAGCGCGTAGATGACCGCAAGGGCGCGCAGGAATTGCAGATAGCCGGCCGGCTCCGCCCCTACCCAGCCGGCGAGAGACCTGCTGAAGACGAACAGCAGCGCCGCGACGATGACGGCCACGATGAAGGCTGGAAAGAGGAAGAAGCGCGACGCCACGCTGGCCGGCAGCAAGCCGGTGGCGACGTCGGCGATCTTCTGGTTGGCCAAAAAGGGCTGGCCGTAGGCGACATAGAGGAAGCGGCCGACGGCGGTGGCGATGACCACTGCGGCGAGCAGGCCCCAGCGCTGCACCAGGATCAGCTCGTTTGAGATGTTCTGGTCGGTCTTGAGCCCGATGAACAGCACGAACAGGCCGAGCGCGATGGCACCGGCATAGAAGGCCTCGCGCAAGGCGCGCTGCATGGGCGTGGCTGCGACGGTGTCGCGCTCGGGAGATACGGTGACGGCCATGATCTCAGACCTTTTCGACTTCTGGCCGGCCGAGAATGCCGGAAGGCAGGAAGATCAGCACGATAGCCAGGATCGAGAAGGCGGCGACATCCTTGTAGTCGATCGAGAAATAGGCCGACCACATGCTCTCGATGAAGCCGATCAAAAGGCCGCCCAGCACCGCGCCCGGCAACGAACCGATGCCGCCCAGCACCGCTGCGGTGAATGCCTTCACGCCGGGCACGAAGCCGTCCGAGAAGGCGATGACGCCGTAATACATCAGGAACAGCGTGCCGGCGACGGCGGCAAGTGCCGCGCCCATGATGAAGGTGATCGAGATGGTGCGGTCGACATCGATGCCGAGCAGCGCCGCCATCTTGCGGTCCTGCTCGCAGGCGCGCTGCGCCCGGCCAAGCGAGGTCTTGTTGACCAGGTACCAGAACAACACCAAGAGCAACGCGGTGACGACGACGATGATGATCTGCTTCAGCGACACGCTGATGCCTTCGATGTTGTAGACCTTCGACACCATCGGCGGGATCGGCTTGTTGCGCGGGCCTTGCGTCACCTGCACGAAATTCGACAGCGCGATCGACATGCCGATGGCGGTGATCAGCGGCGCCAGCCGGAACGAGCCGCGCAGCGGCCGGTAGGCCACCTTCTCGATCGTCCAGTTGTAGAGGCTGGTCAGCAGCATCGCCACGATCATCATCACCAGCAGCGCGATGACCACGGGAACCGAATAGAACAGGGCACCCAGGATGAGGAAAACGATCAGCGCCGTGAAAGCGCCCACCATGAAGATATCGCCATGAGCAAAGTTGATCATGCCGATAATGCCGTAGACCATCGTGTAGCCGATCGCGATCAGCCCATAGATCGATCCCAGCGTCAGCCCATTGATAAGCTGCTGGACAAAATACTGCATGTGTACATGGCTCCCCTGGAATGTCGCCCATGCAGACGCATTCCTTTTCGTATTTCCCCTAGTCGTAAGGTTTCGAGGCGGGATTGCAACGTCATTTTTTGATCGTCATGCGTGTTTCCGACTGCACGCCGTTCGATTGCCCGTTTTTTCGCACCCGCCCCCTGGACTATCGCGGACCCTATCATTGGCATAACGCAATGTCTTTGACGATTAAGCGTCATCATGCGCTCCATTTCGAAGAAATCGCCGTCAAAATAAGTTGATGAGACGATTCGTTGCGCTCGTGACAGCAATCCTTTTTGTCCTTCCCGACCTTCCGCAGCGTGATGAATCGCCTATTTGACGACGAAGCCGTGCGCGAACGGATCGCGGTCATCGATGAAGATCGTGTTGAGCCCGGTCATGCGCGCCCAGCCGCCGATCGAGGGAATGATCGCCGGCTTGCCTGCGACCGTGACGTCTTTTTCAACCTTGCCCTTGAACAGCGAGCCGATGATCGATTCATGGACGAACGCATCGCCGGCCTTGAGCTTGCCCTTGGCATGGAGCTGCGCCATGCGTGCCGAGGTGCCCGTGCCGCACGGTGAGCGGTCGATCGCCTTGTCGCCGTAGAAGACCGCGTTGCGCGCGTCCGCACCCGACACCGTCGGCTCGCCGGTCCACAGCATGTGCGACAGCCGGTTGATGCCCGGATTCTCCGGATGCACGAAAGAGTATTTCTCGTTGAGCCGCTGCCGCACCACCGGGCTCCAGGCGATGAGGTCGCCCGCCGAATGGTCTGCCATGTCGCGATAGTTTTTCTGCGGCTCGACGATGGCGTAGAAATTGCCGCCATAGGCGACGTCGACGACGATCTCGCCGAGCCCGGGGCATTCGACCGTCAGGCCCTCGGCATGGAGGAAGGAGGGCACGTTGGTGATGCGCACCTCTTCGACATATTCGCCGACCTGTTTGTATTCGGCGATGACCAGGCCGGCCGGTGTGTCGAGCCTGAGCACGCCGGGCGTCGTCGGCTTGATCAGCCCGTGCTCGATAGCCATCGTCACCGTGCCGATGGTGCCGTGGCCGCACATTGGCAGGCAGCCCGAGGTCTCGATGAACAGGATGGCGATGTCGCAATCCTCACGCGTCGGCGGGTAGAGGATCGAGCCGGACATGACATCGTGGCCGCGCGGCTCGAACATCAGGCCGGTGCGGATCCAGTCATATTCGGCCAGGAAATGTGCGCGCCGCTCCATCATCGTCGAACCCTGGAGCAGCGGGCCGCCGCCGGCGACCAGCCGCACCGGGTTGCCGCAGGTGTGGCCGTCGATGCAGAAGAAGGATTTCCTGGCCATGACGCTCCTCGAAAAATCAAAACCGTTGTGGACTGAAGGGGGCCACGTCGATCGGCGGAGTCTGCCCCAGGACAAGCTCGCGGATCAACCGTCCCGTCGCAGCAGCCTGGGTCAGGCCAAGATGGCCGTGGCCGAAAGCGTAGACCACCGGCCGGCTTCCCGATGCGCGGCCCACGACAGGCAATGAATCCGGCAGCGAGGGACGAAACCCCATCCATTCGCGGCCGCCCGAAGGATCGAGGCCCGGCAGGAAGTCTTGCGCCTTGCGCAGCAGCGCCTTCGAGCGCGCGTAGTTGGGCGGCCGCTCGATGCCGCCGAGCTCGACCGCGCCGCCGATGCGCAGGCCCGTGTCGAGCGGCGTGATCACGAAGCCTTGGCCGGAGAAGATCAGCATCCGCTTCACCTCGAAGGCGGTCCTTGGCAACGTCGTGTTGTAGCCGCGCTCGGTTTCGAGCGGAATGCGATCGCCGAGCTGCCGCGCCAGCAGATGCGACCAGGCGCCGGCGGTGACGACCAGGTGCCGGGCTTGCCGCGTCGTGCCGTCGGCCAGGGTCAACGTCGCGCCGTTCCCGTCCGCGGCGACGCCGGCGATGCGGGCCTTCTCGAACCGCGCGCCCTTGGATTGCGCATAGTCCCAGATCGCCTTGCCGAGCAGTTTTGGATCGGCGATTGTCTTCCAGCCCGGCACGAACGTGCCTTTGCCGAAGCGCGGCGACAGGCCGGGCTGCAGCTCCGCCAGCTCCTCGCCGCAGACATGGCGGAAGCCGATGCCGAAGCGCTGGCGCGCCGCCCAGCCGGACAGCGAGGCCTGGAATTCGGCCTCGCTTTCGTAGAGTTCGAGCGAGCCATCCTCGCGCAGCATCCGCCTCGTGCCGGAGCGGTCGAGCAGGCCCATCCATTCGGCCTCGGCGAGCGCCATCATTGCGGCCTGCGCCACCAGGCCAGCCTCGTAGTGCTTCGCCGAGCCGGCACGCCAGAAGCGGATCAGCCAGGGCAGCAGCTTCGGCAGGTAGGCGGGCGGGATGGCGAGCGGGCCTAGCGGGTCGGCCAGCCATTTCGGCAATTTCCGGAGCATGCCCTTGTGCGCCAGTGGCAGCACGTCGGAAAAGGCGAAGGCGGCGGCATTGCCGGAGCTCGTCTCCTCGCAGATGCCGGTGCGGTCGTAGACCGTGACGTTTCGCCCCGCCTCGGCAAGAAACGCCGCCGCGCAGATGCCGATGATGCCGCCGCCGACGATGGCGATATCTATTTCTTCTCCCTGTTCACGGGGAGAAGACGCCCGCAGGGCGGGGCGCCGCCGCGCTTCCATCGATTTGGAACTTCCTGTCACCTCGGCGCCGCCTCTCGGAAGAAAGCCTCAGAACGCCGGTAGTGTCGGCCGCACCGCCAGTGCGTCCTTGACGATCTTCTCGACCGCCTTGCGGCGCTCGCCCGACAGCGGCTGGCGCGGCATGCGGACGCGGTCGTTGGTTTGAATGGCGAACACCTCGGCAAGCTTGATGTTCTGCACCAGATAGGTCGAGACGTCGAGATCAAGCAGCGGCCGGAACCAGCGATAGATGGCGAGCGCCTCTTCGCGGCGGCCCCGCTGCATCAGCTGGTAGATCGCCACCGTCTCGCGCGGGAAGGCGGTGACGAGACCGGCCACCCAGCCGATGGCGCCCACCGACAGCGCCTCGAAAGCGAGATTGTCGACGCCGGTAAACAGGTCGTAGCGGCTGCCCAGGCGATTGATGATCTCGGTCGAGCGCCTGATGTCGTCGGAGGATTCCTTGATGGCGACGAAGCGCTCGTCCGACGCCAGCTCCTCCATCTGGTCGACGGTGACATCCACGCGGTAGGCGAGCCGGTTGGAATAGATCATGACCGGCAAGTCGCCGGCCTCCGCGACGGCGCGCAGCGCCGCCACCGTCTCTTCCGCATTGGTATGGTAGATCGGGCTGGGCACCACCATCAGGCCGTTGGCGCCTTCCTTGGCGGCGCGGCGGGCGATGCTGGCGGCCTCGCGTGTCCCGGCCTCGTTCACCGTCAGCAGCACCGGTTTCTTGCCAGCCACCTTCTGCGCGGTTTTCAGCACTTCAATCTTTTCGTCATGGGACAGCATCGGCCCTTCGCCGAGCGATCCGCAGACGATGATGCCGTCGCAGCCGGCCTCCATCTGCAAGCCGAAGCAGCGCTCCATCTCGGCATGGTCGAGGCGGTCGTCCGTGGTGAATTTAGTCGTGACGGCTGGGAAAATTCCGGTCCACATGGTCATCGCTCCTCTGATATATCAGCCGTATATCTATTAAGAAAGCCGCTGTCAACACGGATTCTCCTATGATATATGCAAAATATATCAGGAGACCGCCTTTGATATCCATGCAAATGAGCACTGCATTCGAGCCGGCTGCGACCAAGGCCTACCGCATGCTCGAGCATATGATTGTCACGCTCGAACTGGCGCCGGCGAGTTTCGTCACTGAAGGCGGCCTGATCGAGAAGCTGGCGCTCGGCCGTACGCCGGTGCGCGAGGCGATCCAGAGGCTGGCCTGGGAAGGACTGCTCGACGTGCGGCCGCGCGCAGGCATCGCCATCGCGCCGCTGCACCCCGGCGACTGGCTGCGCGTCCTCGACGCGCGCCGCGGCGTCGAGGTGGTGCTGGCCCGCTCCGCGGCGCGCTTCGTCACCCGCGACGCAGCCGACCTCTTCCACGATGCCGCGCTTGCCATGCAGAAGGCTGTCATCTCCGGCAACGTGCTTGCCTTCATCCAGGCCGACAAGACGCTGGACGAGGCGCTGGCGCGGGCTGCCGACAACCCGTTCGCGGCCAGGCTGGCTGCCCCGCTGCAGACCCACAGCCGCCGCTTCTGGTTCCGCTACAAGGCCGATACCGGCCTGGCGGAATCGGCCGAGCATCACGTCGCGCTGATCCGCTCGATTGTCGACGGTGACGAGGAAGCCGCCGCGAAGGATGCCAAGCGGCTGATGGCATTGCTGCGCGCCCATGCCGAGGCGGCCGCCACACGTTGAAGCGTACCGCCAGACACCGACCCCGGTTCAGGACAGTGCATGCCCAAGCCTACGCGTCGCCTGAACCGCTTAGACGCGATGCGCCTCAGGCTCCTGGCAAGGCCGCCTTGATCGTCGGGCTGTCCCAGCCCTCGCCCACGGACAGGATGCAACTCTGGCCCTTGGTGTCGGAGGCGAGGACGGTCCAACTGCCCTGTTCGGAAACGAACACCTCAAGCACCACGTTGGGATTGATCAGACCACGCCCGGCCTCGCTTTCGTGGAAATTCTCGCCGAGCGCCTTGACGATGTCGGCGCGTGCCGCACATTGCCCGGCTGCATTCGCCGGCCCTATCGATAGCGCCGCCGCGGCGCATAGCAGCATGGACATAAGACGTTGTGCCATCGGACACCTCCTTGCGCCCGACGATGCGATGCTAACGGTCAGCCGTCGGCGCTCTGGTTGCCTGCCATGCCTCCTCCAGGGCAGGATCGTAGCTCTAAGTCCTGGCGCCCTCGCCGGTTCCATCACATTAGCGTTTGCAAAATAAACGGCCCGAGCCAGGGGACTCGGGCCGTAGATTTTTGGGTGGTCCTGCCGGCCCGCGCGGCCGCAGCCGAAGGACGCGCAAGCGGACAAGCGTCCGGCCAGTTCATCGTCGGGATGACGAACTCGGCGCCGTCCTTGATGCCGGCCCGCGCGCCCGCAGCCGAAGGCGAGGACGCGCTATCGGACAAGCGTCCGGCTAGTTCATCGTCGGGATGACGAACTCGGCCCCGTCCTTGATGCCGGACGGCCAGCGCGAGGTGACCGTCTTGGTCTTGGTGTAGAAGCGGAACGCGTCCGGACCGTGCTGGTTGAGATCACCGAAGGACGACGCCTTCCAGCCACCGAACGTGTAGTAGGCGATCGGCACCGGGATCGGCACGTTGACGCCGACCATGCCGACCTGCACCCTGGAAGCAAAGTCCCGCGCGGCGTCGCCGTCGCGCGTGTAGATGGCGACGCCATTGCCCATCTCGTGGTCATTGGCGAGCTTGATGGCGTTCTCGTAGGTCGGCGCGCGCACCACCGACAGCACCGGCCCGAAGATCTCTTCCTTGTAGATGCGCATGTCCGACGTGACGTTGTCGAACAGGCAGCCGCCCATATAGTAGCCGTTCTCGTAGCCCTGCATCTTGAAGCCGCGACCGTCGACGACCAGCTTGGCGCCTTCCTTGACGCCGATATCGACATAGCCCTTCACCCGCTCCAGCGCCTGAGCGGTGACCAGCGGGCCAAAATCGGCGGCGGAATCCGTCGAGGGGCCGACCTTCAGGCTTTCGACGCGCGGCACCAGTTTTTCCATCAGCCGGTTGGCGGTGTCGTTGCCGACAGGGACCGCCACCGAGATCGCCATGCAGCGCTCGCCGGCCGATCCGTAGCCGGCGCCGATCAGTGCATCGACGGTCTGGTCCATGTCGGCGTCGGGCATGATGATCATGTGGTTCTTGGCGCCGCCGAAGCACTGCACGCGTTTTCCCGACGCTGTGCCGCGCGAATAGATGTAGTGGGCGATCGGCGTCGAGCCGACGAAGCCGATAGCCTTGATATCGGGGTCGTCAAGGATGGCGTCGACGACTTCCTTGTCCCCGTTGACGACATTGAGGATACCGGCAGGCAGGCCCGCCTCGATGAACAGTTCGGCGATGCGGATCGGCACGCCCGGGTCGCGCTCGGAAGGCTTCAGGATGAAGGCGTTGCCGCAGGCGATCGCCGGCGCGATCTTCCACAGCGGGATCATCGCCGGAAAGTTGAACGGCGTGATGCCGGCGACGACGCCGAGCGGCTGGCGCATCGAATAGACGTCGATGCCGGGGCCGGCACCGTCGGTGAATTCACCCTTCATCATGTGCGGCGCGCCGATGCAGACCTCGACCACTTCGAGGCCGCGCTGGATGTCGCCCCTGGCATCGGCGATCGTCTTGCCGTGCTCGCGCGCCAGGATGTCGGCCAGTTCGTCATAGTCGCGGGCGACCAGTTCAAGGAACTTCATAAGGACGCGCACGCGGCGCTGCGGGTTGGTCGCGGCCCATTTCGGCTGCGCCGCCTTGGCGCTCTCGACCGCCGCGCGCAGTTCCGCCTGCGAGGCCAGCGCCACCGTGCCGCGCACAGAGCCGTCCATCGGCTGCATCACGTCCTGCTTGCGACCGCTGGTGCCGGCGACACGCTTGCCGCCGATGAAATGACCGTATTCGATCATGATGTCTCTCCCTGGGTTTGTGATGGTGCATTGTCCGCCTTTGGCACGCCGATGGCAACGCGAGGGAGAACGCAACCGTTGTGCGGAAAATAGACAACGGTTGACGGGAGAGCATCAATTCTCGCAAATGGGAAGGATCACGAAGACGACGCCAAGGATTGGCAGGTTGAGTTCCTTCACCACAGAACGCGACATTGAAAATTGTCATCCGGACCATCCCCATGAACTGGGATGACGTCCGCATCTTTCTCGCCGTGGCGCGCGCCGGGCAAATCCTTGGCGCGGCGAGGCGCCTGGAACTCAATCACGCCACCGTCTCGCGCCGCATCGCCGCACTTGAAGACGCGCTGCGCACGAAACTCTTTCGCCGGCTGACCACCGGCAGCGAGCTGACGCCCGCCGGCGAGCGCTTCCTCGACATTGCCGAGCGCATGGAGGGCGACATGATCGCCGCCCGCTCGACAATATCAGGCGAAGGCGACGACGTTTCGGGCACGGTGCGGATCGGCGCGCCGGACGGGTTTGGCGTCGCGTTCCTCGCCCGGCGCCTCGGCGCACTGACCGCGCTGCACCGTGAATTGACGATTCAGCTCGTACCGGTGCCGCGCTCCTTCTCCCTGTCTCGCCGCGAGGCCGACATTGCCATCACCGTCGAGCGCCCGACCGAGGGCCGGCTGGTAGCGGGCAAGCTGGTCGACTACTCGCTCGGCCTGTTTGCCTCACGTGCCTATGCTGAAGCCCACGGCCTGCCCCAGACCGCTGCCGAGCTGGGACGGCACACATTGATCGGCTATGTGCCGGACCTCATCGTCAGCCCATCGCTCGACTACGCCGCCGAATTCAGCGCGGACTGGCGCACCAGCTTCGCCATTTCCTCCGCGCTCGGGCAGGCCGAAGCGGTGCGGTCGGGCGCCGGCATCGGCATCCTGCACACTTTCGTCGCCCGCTCGATGCCGGAACTGGTGGCCGTCGACGTGGTGGCGCCCATCCGCCGTGCCTACTGGCTGGTCTATCACGAATCGGTCAGGCCGCTGCGCCGCGTCCAGATCGTTGCCTCCTTCATCACAAAGGCGGTGGAGCGGGAGAGAAATCTTTTCGTCTGACGCATGTCGGCCATCGCAGCTTCCTCCACGACACGGAGAACGGCATGATGGTGCTCGACCCCGCCTTCTTCGCCAGATGACGAGTATCTCGCCCATTCCAATCGGTCGCCACCGAAGTGACCATCCCGTGGGCCTACCGGCTGCTGTTCGACGAGGGTTGGTGAAACAGGCGTTCTGACGCGATATCCCCCGGCCGCGCCCGCCGATGGCGAGCGGGCGGCGTCTATTTCAGATAGCGCTCCTGCGCCAGCGCGCGGGCGTCGATATCGGGCACTTTGTTCGAGATGATGTCGGCCAGCACCTTGGCCGAGCCGCAGGCCATGGTCCAGCCGAGCGTTCCATGGCCGGTGTTGAGGTAGAGGTTGGAAAGCTCCGTGCGCCCGATCAGCGGCGGCCCGTCCGGCGTCATCGGCCGCAGGCCGCACCAGAACGTCGCCTCCCGCATGGCGCCGGCTCCCGGGAACAGGTCGCCGACCGAGTGTTCGAGCGTGCGCCGTCGCGATTCGTGCAGCCGGAGGTCGAACCCGGAAATCTCGGCCGTGCCGCCGACGCGGATGCGGTCGCCGAGCCTCGTGATCGCGACCTTGTAGGTTTCGTCCATCACCGTCGACACCGGCGCGGCGGCGGCATCCTTGATCGGCACCGTGATCGAATAGCCCTTGACCGGATAGACCGGGATCGGCCGCTTCATCCGGCGCATGAAGTCCGCCGAATAGCTGCCCAGCGCCATCACATAGGCATCGGCGGACAGCCAGCCCTTGCTGGTGCTCATATTGTTGACGCGGTTGCGGCTGCGGATGACGCGCCATATCGTCGTGTCATATTCGAACTTGACCCCGCGTGCCACGCAAAGCTCGGCCAGCCTGTCGGTGAACATCTTGCAGTCGCCGGTCTCGTCGCCCGGCAGTCTCAGGCCGCCGACGAATTTTTCGCGCACCGCGGCCAGCGCCGGTTCCGCCGCGATGCAGCCGTCCTGGTCGAGAATTTCGTAGGGCACGCCATATCTCTTCAGCACCTCGACATCGCCTGATGTGCCGTCGAGCTGCTTTTGCGTGCGAAACAGCTGCAGCGTGCCCTGCGTCCGCTCGTCATAGGCTATGCCGGTCACCTCGCGCAGCGCCTTCAGCGTGTCGCGGCTGTATTCGGCCAGCGGCACCATGCGCGATTTGTTGACCGCGTAGCGTTCGGCAGTGCAGTTGCGCAGCATCTTGACCAGCCACGTCCACATATGCGGATCGAAGGCCGGCCGCACCACCAGCGGACCATGCTTCATCAGCAGCCATTTGATCGCCTTGAGGGGGATACCGGGCCCGGCCCAAGGCGAGGCATAGCCGGGCGAAATCTCGCCGGCATTGGCGAAGCTGGTTTCCAGTCCCGGCCCTTTCTGGCGGTCGATCACGGTCACCTCGTGGCCAGCCTCGGCGAGATAATAGGCCGTGGTCACCCCGATCACGCCACTGCCCAGCACCATGATTTTCATTCATTCACTCCTTGCCGCGCCGAGCGTCCTCAGGACGCCCGTGGACGCGGCCGTATTTCGATTTGCGCATGATCCCGAGCGAAAATCGATGTCGATTTTCGAGACCACGCGCCGTTGCCCATTCACGCCGCCGAGGGACCGGGGTCGTCTTCTTCTGTCTGCCGCATTCCGGCCGTCTCGCCAAGAGGCCGCCAATCGGCTGCGGCACTGTAGACGAGCCTGAGCCCGTGCGGTCGCCGCTCGTCAGCTTGGTCTGTTTGCCTGACCGTGCGCCGGGCAGCTTCGGGCTGGTAGAGCACGGCCTTGATCAGGATCGACTCCCGCCTGCCGTCGGCGTGTTCGACCGTTGCCGTCTGGCCTTGCGCCATGCCAAGCATGCAGAGCCCGCGCCTCGTTGCGACCGACAGGCTCGAGCCGACCGGCCCGCGCACCTCGTGCTGCACCAGGGTTCGCGTCTCGGCGGGACCGGCATCGACGCCGAACACCACCCTGCTGTTCAGCGTAACGATGTCGGGGCCGACCGAATCGATCGGCACGACATCGGCGCCTGAAAGCTTGTGTTCGAGCATGCGCACGATCGGATCCGCGAACGCCCGTCGGCGCTCCAGCATGAATTCGAGAACGGCGAAGTCCTTCGTCGTCAGGCAACAATTCGTGCTCGTCATCACCGCCTCGCCATCAAGCTCGTTGCGGGCCGGAAGCCGGCGCATCGACGGCCTCGACGGTCACTGACAGTTCCCGACCGCCACGACCGTTCCAGCAAACCGCCTGCCCAACACTCGCGCCAATGAGCGCGGTTCCCATCGGCGTCAGCACCGAGATGCGGTTCTCGGCTATGTCGGCCTCACCCGGGTAGACCAGCATGATGCGCTGGGCGTCGCCGCTTTCGCCGCGCACGATCACCGTCGAACCCATTCGCACCACACCGGCCGGCATCGCCGCGGCGTTCGTGACGACGGCCCTGTCCATTTCCGAAAGCAGCTCCTCGGCCGTCTCGGGCGCGTGATCGAGCAAAGCCCTCGCCAGCCCCGTTAGCCTGTCATGGTCGGCGTCGCTGATCAGAAGATGGCTGTTTGGACGCAGTTCTTTCGCGTGTTGCATGGCAAACCTCATGGACCGGCGCATCGAGCGGATGCGCGCCTGCCGGCGCGCTGGCGGCGGCGTGATGAAAGGCCGGCAGCCGCGAAGGGCTGTTCGGCTTGATGGCGATTGTGGATGGATGGATGCCCCGGTACGGACGGACGCCGGAAGGCGGCCGCGCCGGGGCTACGATCCCGCGATCGGGCAGACCCTGAAGAAGGTTTTGATATAAGCGAGCTTGCTCATGTGCCAAAGCTTGCCGAATGGCGCCCGCTTGTCAAGCGCGGCCAAACCGCTCAGCCGCCCAGATAGCGCCGGTGAAAACGCGTTCCGAGGCTGGCCAGGATTTCATACCCGATGGTGCCGGCATGGTCGGCAGCATCATCGACGCTCTGTGAGGGCCCTAGCAACTCCACCAGGTCGCCCTCTCCGAGCCGGCCGGGCGGCAAGGCGGAAATGTCGAGAATGATCGAATCCATCGACACGCGCCCGAGGAAAGGCAGGCGCACCGCCTCGAACCATGCGGCCGAAGCGGAGCGGCGCAGCCAGCCGTCCGCATAGCCGAATGAAATCGTCGCCAGGCTGAGCGGGCCCTGCGCATGGTAGCTGTGGCCATAGCCGACGCCAGTGCCCTTTTGGACACTGCGCGTCTGCGCCACCTTGGCCTGCAGCCCGACCACGGGCAGCATCGGGTTGGCTTCGCCAGGCGTCGGGTTGATGCCGTAGAGGGCGGCACCGGGCCGGGCGAGATCGCAATGATAAAGCGGGCCTAAAAAGATGCCGGAGGAGTTGGCGAGCGAGGCCGGCGCCACGGGTAGCATGGCACGCAACCGCGCGAATGCCAGCCTCTGCTGTTCATTGGCCGGGTGGCGCGGTTCATCGGCGCAGGCCAGGTGGCTCATCACATATCTGACGTCGATGCCATCGAAAGCGCCGAGATCCCCGGCCACCGCCTCGACCTCGGCTGGCGCCATCCCAAGCCGCGACATGCCGCTGTCGACCTGGACGGCAGCCGGGAGCCGGCGCCCGGCGCGGTGTGCCGCTGCGCGCCAGGCTTGCAACTGTGCGCCACTGTTGATGACAGCGCACAAGCCAGCCGCCATCGCTTCCGGCTCGGAACCCGGCGGCAGCCCGTTCAGCACGTAGATGTCCGGTCCGGCCCCCACCGCCTTGCGCAGCGCGATGCCTTCGGACAGCAGCGCGACGAAGAAGATGTCGCAGCCTTCCTTCATCAGCGCCGATGCCACTTGCGCGGCGCCGAGACCGTAGCCGTCGGCCTTGACCACGCCCGCGCAGCGCACGCCGCCCAGCCGCGCCTTCAGCCGCCGGTAATTTTCGCGGATCGCGCCAAGGTCGATGGTGAGGATGGCCCCGGCAGCAGCCTCGCTTGTGGCGTCGGCTTCCTCGGGCAGCGATCTTTTGGGGGCGTCGTGCATGGCGGCCCTTCTTGTGGCGGATGGACATCAATAAGACGGTCGAACCGGCGCGGCAACCGCTGGCGTTTGAACCGCGGCCTCGGCCCGTCCAGCTATGGCACAAGGTGACGGAACGCCGTCACCACGTCTTCATAGACCTTGCGCTTGAACGGCACGATCAGGTCGGGCAGCTCCTGCATCGGCCGCCACGACCATTTGTCGAATTCGGCGGTGTGGCCGCCGGGCGGCGGATTGATCTGGATCTCGCTGGTATCGCCATGGAAGCGGAAGGCGAACCATCGCTGCGTCTGACCCCGATAGCGCCCCTTGAAGGCGACGCCGACGAGGTGGTCCGGCAGATCATAGTTGATCCAGTCCGGCGCCTCGGCGAGCAGCGAGACGCTGCGCATGCCGGTCTCCTCATAAAGCTCCCGCTCCGCCGCCTGCAGCGGCTCCTCGCCCTTGTCGATGCCGCCTTGCGGCATCTGCCAGAGCTGCGTGGTGCCGGCGAATTCGCTGTCCGGCTCGGCGATACGATGGCCGACCCAGACCAGGCCCTCGGCGTTGAGGATCATCAGCCCGACACAGGGACGGTAGGGCAGCGTCTCGCGGTCGACCTTCTTCGTCTTCGGCATCATTCAGTCTTTCAAGCTGTTTCCCGGTGGCTAGCCCTTTTGCGGATCGATCGCCACCGCTGAAATCGGCACGATCTCGATGCCGCGTTTCTTGGCCTCGGCCGCCCATGACGACACCGTGTCGACCGTCAGGTCGAAAGCGGAGCCGATGCCGACCGCAGTGCCCTTGGCACGGGCGGTCGCCTCCAGGCTGTCCAGTTTCTTCAGGATGGCGCCGCGATCCTGCACGGCGTCGATCGCCGTGTCGCCGGCGACGAAGGGCACGCCGTCCTTCAGCGCCAGATCCGGCGCCAGGCTGCGCGCCGACGAGCCGTCGTCGATATAGGCGAGCCCGCGCTTGCCGAGCTCGGCCATGAAGGGTTCCATTGCCGCCGGGTCGGCGGAAAACCGCGCGCCCATATAGTTCATGACACCGGTATAGTTCGTCGTCCGCGACAGTGCCCAGCGCAGGTTCTTCAGGTTCTCTTCCGCGCTCGCCGCCACCGTCAGCGTGTTGCGCCCAGGGTTGACATTGGGATAGTCGAACGGTTCGAGCGGCACCTGCATGACGATCTCGTGGCCGCTCTGCCGGGCGGCCTGCATCCAGCGGCCGATGCTGTTGCCTTGCGGCGCGAACGCCAGCGTCACTTCCGCCGGCAGCTTGGCGATGGCCGCCTGGGTGCCGGTCTGTGAAACCGCGAGCCCGCCGATGACGATCGCCACGCGGGCGCCGCGCGCGCCTGACCACGGCCGCGCGTAGACATCGAAGGGCCGCCGGCCGTCTGCGGCGCGCACCGGCAAGGGGCCGGCATCGCCGGCCTCGATCAGCGCCCTGTCGGGAATATGCGCGATCTTCAGGTTTTGGCCGATGGTCGACGGATCGCGGATGACGATTGCCGCCTTGGGCGGACCATCGCCTTCCTCTGTCTGCACATGGATGATCTGCGGGCCCCCAGCCTTGGCCGGCATTTCCGCCTTTGGCGTCGTGACCGGCGCTAGAGCGGACGGCGCAGCGGTCGGCTCCGGCACCACTTTCGGCGTCGAAACCGCGACTTCCTGCGGCTTGCGAAACGGCTTGTCCCTGAGCGCGATCGCGCCGGAGACGCCGACAACGGCCAGCACGACGAACGCAGCCACGAGCGCACCCGCGCTGACCTTGCCGGCAGTGCGCGGCGGACGGACAGTCAGCCCGAGCGGTCGTTCGATGTCCTTGCCGATATCAGCCAAGCCCTGTCCCCGTCCGCATGGCTTCGAACATGGAACCGTTTCGAAGAGACATGCGCGAATTCTTCATGCCGGCGCACCCCTGGCGCCCTGTATCGAGGGATTCGCGTTACCCCCGAATCAAACTGCCGGAACCTTTCGGTCCCGGCAGCATCGCATTGCTTCCATCGGGCGGCCAGACCCGTTGTTGGCCGCCACCTGTTACTGGTTGAGGACAGCCTTCTGCGGATTGGGCGGGAAGGACGGATCGGTCTTCTGGCCGCGCAGAAGCTGCTCGGCATAAATGAGCTGGAGGTCGTTCTTCGGATCCGGCGGCACATAGGCTGCCGAGCCCGAACCGGTCGAGCTCTCGTCGGCACCCTTGATGTGGCCCTTGAGGTCGGATTCGCCGCGCGTCAGGTCCCTGCCCTGCAGTTCCGGCGGCAGCGGCTGGTCGACCTTGATGTCGGGCGTGATGCCCTTGCCCTGGATCGACTTGCCGGACGGCGTGTAATAGAGCGCCGTCGTCAGCCTGAGCGCGCCGTTCTCGCCAAGCGGGATGATGGTCTGCACCGAACCCTTGCCGAAGGACTGCGTTCCGACCACCGTGGCGCGGCGTAGGTCCTGCAGCGCGCCAGCGACGATTTCGGACGCGCTCGCCGATCCGCCATTGACCAGCACGATCAGCGGCTTGCCGCCGATATCGTCGACCTGCTTGGACTTGGCGTCGAAGCGGGTAACGTCCTTGGGATCGCGGCCGCGCGTCGAAACGATCTCGCCACGGTTGAGGAAGGCATCCGATACGCTCACCGCCTGATCGAGCAGACCGCCGGGATTGAGGCGCAGATCGAGCACATAGCCCTTGAGCTTGTCGTTCGGCACCTGCTTCTTGATGGTGTCGATGGCATTCTCGAGGTCGTCATAGGTCTTTTCGGTGAAGGAGGTGATCTTCATGTAGCCGATGTCGTTCTCGACCCGGAACTTGACCGCCTTGACCTTGATGATGTCGCGCACCACCGTCAGCTCGATCGGCTTGTCGGCGCCCTGGCGCAGGATGGTGAGCTTGATCGGCGTGTTGACCAGGCCGCGCATCTTGTCGACCGCGTCGTTCAGGGTCAGGCCGCGAACCTCCTCGCCATCGATCTTGGCGATGTAATCGCCTGCCAGCACGCCCGCCTTGGCGGCCGGCGTATCGTCGATCGGCGTGATCACCTTGACCAGGTCGTTCTCCATGGTGACCTCGATGCCGAGGCCGCCGAATTCACCCTTGGTCTGCACGCGCATGTCCTGCGCCTGCTCGGCGTTCATGTACGAGGAGTGCGGGTCGAGCGAGGCAAGCATGCCGTTGATGGCGTTCTCGACCAGCGATTTGTCGTCGGGCGGCGTCACATACTGCGCCCGCACCCGCTCGAAGATATCGCCGAAGATCGCCAGTTGCTTGTAGGTCTCCGACCCCGCAGCGTTCGCTGCCGAGCCGGGCGCGCCATAGACCAGGCTCATGGCGGACGCGCCCATCAGCGCACCGGCAAACAGAAGCGACAGTTTCCGCATCATTTCACGTCCTTCCAGAAAAACGGTCCGCCCACCATGGGGTCGGATCGACGGGTTTTCCATCCTTGCGGAACTCGACATAGAGCTCCGGCGTGGCATTTCCATTCTTCGAAGCCGAGGTGCTTGCCACCCGGGCCTCTCCCATCGCACCGACCGGCTCTCCTGCGAGCACTGATTGGCCGGTTGCGACGCTGATTCTGCTCATCCCCGCCAAGACGACATGATAACCGTCGCCGGCATTCAGGATCAAGAGTTGACCGTAGGAGCGAAACGGCCCCGCATAAAGCACATTCCCATCCGCCGGTGCGGTGACGATGGCGCCCGATTGTGTCGCAACCATGTCCCCAAGCATCACCGCGCCGTTACCGTCTTCGGCGCCGAACCGGCGTTTGATGCGGCCGATGACCGGCAGCGCGATCTGTCCTTGCAGCGCCGAGAAGGGTGCCGCAGCGGCAAGCCGGTTGGCCTCGGGAACCGGCAGCGACGCCGTCATATCGCCGCCCGCCTTATCCCTGCCCGCCTTGTCGCCGCCCGCCTTGTCGCCGCCGGCTTGGCCGGCCTCCGCGGCCTTTGCGGCATCCGCGGCCTTGCGGTTGCGTTCGGCCTGGGCTTCGAGCGAGGCGATCAATTCCTTCAGGCTGCTGGCCTTGGCCGCGAGCTCCTCGGAATGCTGTCGCTCGGCCGACAACTGCGCCTGCGTGTCGGCTTCGAGCTTCTGCTTGGCTTCCAGCAGCATGCCGAGCCGCTTCTTTTCCGCAGTCTGCTCGCCGACTGCCGCCGTCAGCCGTGCCCGCTCGGCCTCGATCGAGGCCGTCACTCTTGTCTGCTCCTTGAGGTCGGCCAGGAGCCTGTCGGTCTGCTGGCGCAATTCAGGCACCACGGCGCCAAGCAAGATGGCGCTGCGCACCGACGACAGCGCGTCCTCCGGCTTGACCAGGATCGCCGGCGGCGGGTTCAGCCCCATGCGCTGCAATGCGCCCAGCACCTCCGCCAGCACGTCGCGCCGCGCCATCAGCGAGGCGCGGATCTTCTGCTGCTGGGTCTTCAGCCCTTCCAGCTTGGCGCCGATGTCCTCGATGTCCTGCCCAAGCTTTTGCTCGGTCATTGCCGACTGGATCAGCGCGGCGGTGATCGAGGCGTGGTCCTTCTTGACTGCGGCGATGTCGGCGGCCAGCTTGGCCAGCCGCTCGGACGACAGGCTTATCTCCTTGGAGATCTGTTCGTATTCGGCGCGGCTCTGGTCCGGATCGGGGGCCATGTCGAGCGTGTTCTCGGCCCATGCGGCATTGAGCGAAAGGATGACCACCGCCGCCGCGATGCCGCAGCGCGCGCGCCAGGAGCCCGCTGTCGATGAGCCCGTCGTCGATTTCCAGCCTTCAGCCATGCGGGATGGACTCTATCTGCGGCTTCGTTAACGAACCATCAACCATATTAATGCGCATCGCCCAAAACTGTGCAGCGGTTTCGCACACCGGTGAGCAAAATAGGGAAAGCCGGCCCGAAGCCGTGATCTTGCGCGGCATTGGGGCGGAATTCGGTGCGATGCGACCTTCAGGTTCTGTGATAGGGGTGGCCGGACAGGATCGTCGAGACCCTGTAGAGCTGCTCTGCCAGCATCACCCGCACCAATTGGTGCGGCCATGTCAGCGCACCGAAAGACATCACCAGCTCGGCCTGGGCGCGCAACGACGGATCGTGGCCATCGGCGCCGCCTATGGCCAGCGCCAGCGCCTTGCGGCCAGCGTCGCGCAATTGGCCGATGCGGCCGGCGAAATCTTCCGAGGACAGGTTCTTGCCGCGCTCGTCGAGCAGGATCAGCGCCGAGCCGGGCTGCAACTGCGCCTGCAGCCTTGCGCCTTCATCGCGCCGGCGTTCATCGGCGTTCTGGGCGCGGCCTTCGGCGATCTCGGCGATGCCGGAGAATTCGAGGCCGACAGCCGGGCCGCTCTTGGAGAAACGCTCGAAATAGCGGTCGGCGAGTTCTCTCTCGGGGCCGCTTTTCATCCGGCCCACGGCATGAACGGTAATCTTCATCCTCGCCTCAGAGGGCCGCCGATGCGTGTCGCCCGAAAATCGTCAATGGGCCAGGAACCACGGCACGCATCCAACCAACCGGCTCAGTGCAAGGTCTCTTCCTCGAGGTCCGGCGCCTGCCACATCTTTTCGAGATTGTAGAATTCGCGGACTTCGGGGCGGAAGACATGGACGATGATGTCGCCTGAATCGATCAGGACCCAGTCGGCGCCGGACAGCCCCTCGACGCGCGCCGTGCCGAGGCCGGCATCCTTCAACGCCTTGAGGAGATGATCGGCAACAGCCGACACATGACGGTGCGATCGGCCCGACGCGACTACCATGTAGTCGCCGAGGCTCGATTTTCCCTGGATGTCGATTGAGACGATGTTTTCGGCCTTGGAGTCTTCCAGACTGGCAAGGACTGTCTTGATGGCGCGGGACACGGCGTCGTTTACGCTGATCCCGGCCGGCGAAGGCACGATGTCGGCCTTCTTCCGCAGTGCTGTTCTCAGTGTATTTCCTTTCGCAGCAAGAACAACCAAATCACCCCTGAAAGCGGGTGACACCGCTTAGATAGGCAGAGTTCCGTTGCAGTTTCAAGACGGAGCCCCGCTTCCATGCGAACTCATTGAGGCTCCGCTTGTTCCGCGCGACACGCAAAAGATCGGAACCCAGGCGTTCCGCAGGGGTTATCGGCTGATTGATCAACCGGAATCCCATTATGCCGATCGACCCGCAAAATGCCCTCCTGACCGTGCAGGCGGGGCTCTCTCAGCTCAGCGCGCTCATTGTCTCCTATTCCCTTTCGGCGGTCGGCGCCGTCATCCTTCTGGTTGTCGGCTACATCGTCGCCGGCTTTGCCGAGCGCTCGATCTTTGCCGGCCTGGGCCACATCCACGGCTTTGACCAGACGCTGCGGCACTTCTTTTCCAAGATCGTCCGCTACGCCATTCTCGTTCTGGTCGTCATCATGGTGCTCGGCCAGTTCGGTGTGCAGACGGCCTCGATCATCGCCGCGATCGGCGCCATCGGCCTGGCCATCGGCCTGGCGCTGCAAGGCACGCTGCAGAACATTGCCGCCGGGATCATGCTTTTGGCATTGCGGCCGTTCCGCATCGGCGAATCCGTCGAAGTCGGGTCCATTGCCGGCTCGATCGAGGAAATCGGCCTTTTCGCCACCAAGCTCCGGAGCGCCGAAGGCGTCTACATCCTGGCGCCCAACTCGACGCTGTGGAACCAGCCGGTGCGCAATTTTTCGCGCAACGGCGTGCGGCGCGGCGACATCACCCTCTCGATCGGCTCCTGGAACGACATCGACCGCGCCCAGAAGACGCTGCTTGCGATCGCCGCCGCCGAGCGCCGCATCAGGCGTGAGCCGGCGCCGACCGCCTTTGTCGCGGCATTGGGCGAAAGCACCGTCTCGATCACCTTGCGTTACTGGACATCATCGGCGGATTTCTTCGCCACCCAGGCCGATCTCACCAAGCGGGCCAAGCAGGAATTCGACCGCGAACGCATATCGATCCCGCTGCCGCCACCGCAGGCTCCGGCCCCGGAAACCCGCCGGCAATAGTCAATCGCTCCCGTGCCGGTGCTGTTCGTCCGGCGCGAAGGCCAGTTCCACCGGCAGCGGCGCTTGCGCCGTCATCGGCGCGAAGCTGCCGGTTTCGGTTGCCGGCACCGGCCGCGTGGTGAACACGCGCAAAAGCACGAACAGGCAGAAGACGCAGGCGATGACCACAGTCACATAGATGAAGGCCTGCGTGCCGAAGACGGCCGACAACGCGGTCACGATGCCCGGCACGATGAAGCCGGACAGCGACCAGGCAAATAACAGCGAACTCGACAGCGCCACCATGTCGTCCTTGCCGGCGCGGTCGGCGGCGTGCGCACTGGCCAACGAGTAGATCGATTCCGAGGCGCCGTCCCACATCACATAGATCACCAGCAGCACCGCCAGCGTACCGCCGTCGAAGCCGAGCGCAAACATCCCTGCCGCCGCGGCGATCGCGGATGCCGCGACCAGCACATAGCGGCGATCGGTGCGGTCGGAAATCCAGCCGAGCGGAACCTGCAGGATCAGCGTGCCCAGCGGCATCACCGAAAGCAGCAGCGCCACGTCGGCCTGGCTGTACCCCTTCGCGGTGGCGTGGATCGGCGCAAAACCGGAAATCGACATGGACAGGCCACCGACCGCCAGCATGCCGGCGACGCCGACCGGCGAAATCCGCCAGGCCCGGCGCAGCGCCACCGATGCCGCCTGCGGCGCCGGCGGCTGGGCCAGCCGGGTCATCCCGACGGGCAGGATGGATAGCGCGGTGAAGGCTATGCCGATCAGCGATGCATCCGCCGTCCTGATGTCGACCAGCGCCAGCGTCGCATAGCCGATGCCGAGCCCGCCGACATAGGCGACGTAGAAGACGGCCATTACCCTGCCGCGTATGGCGTTGGCCACGGCATCGTTGAGCCAGCTCTGCGCGACGATGAAAAGCCCGCATATGGCAAAGCCGTAGAGAGCGCGCGCCGCGATCCACAACAGGGGGTGCGGCCCGGCGCCGATTGCGGCATTCGACAGCGCGATCAGCGCCGACAGCACCATGAAGGCACGGGCATGGCCAACCCTGCGCACCAGCGGTCCGGTCAGGATGCAGCCGGCGAGACCACCCGCCGACAGACCGGTGACGATCAGACCGGCCCAGGTCGGATCGAAGCCTTCCACGCCGAGCCGGACGGGGATGTAAGCGAACATCAGCCCGTTGCCGATGGCGATCAGCGCCATCGACACCACGACGCTGGCAATCGCGATCAGCGGCGTGGGCGTGTCGCCGTGCCTCGGTTCCGTTTCGGTTTGGCTTTTCACGAGAGTGGTCATATCAGCGCAAGATCATCCATTCGATGACGAAAGGCCGCCGCAAAAGCGACATTGCCAGACTTGCCTTCCTCCTTGCGAAGAAAGGGCGCTGTGCCGATCAGCCCTTCGCCTGCTCGCGGATAGCCGTCGACGACAGCGACGAGCGCGGGCCGTGGATGAAGGTCCACGCGGGCGCCTTCATGCGGGCGAGCCTTGGCGCATCGCCTTCGTCGATGCGGGCATAGTCGAAGGTCTTGGCCACGACCGACGACAGGAACGACAGCGTCGCGCCCGGACGATCGATGACCGCGATCGGGAAGGTCATGACGATTTCGCGCCAGCGCTGCCAGCGGTGGAAATCGCGCAAGCTGTCGGCGCCCATGATCCAGACGAAGTCGACGCCGGGATTGCGCGCCTTGACCAGCGCCAGCGCGTCGGCGGTGTAGCGCACATGATGCGCCGCTTCGAAGGCGGTGACCTTGATCTTCGGGTTCTTGGCGATCTTCTCGGACAGGCACAGCCGTTCGGCCAGCGGCGCCAGCTCGTGCGTGTTCTTCAGCGGATTGCCCGGGGTGACCATCCACCACAACTGATCGAGCGCCAGCCGCCTGAGCGCGATCTCGGCGACCAGCGCGTGGCCGGCATGCGGCGGATTGAACGAGCCGCCGAACAGGCCGACGGCAAGGCCTTTGCCGGCATGCGGCATTTTGAGGTAGCTGGACGGGATAGGTTGCTCAAGCAGGGAAAGCATTCGCTAGGCACCCCCCTCTGTCCTGCCGGACATCTCCCCCGCAAGGGGGGAGATTAGCAGCTTCGGTGAAGGCACAAATCTTGGAGCATTGAAGATCGGCGAAACCAAAAATGTCAGCCGATCTCCCCCCTTGCGGGGGAGATGTCCGGCAGGACAGAGGGGGGTGGCTGGGCGCAAGCTTCAGGCCCTTTGGACGAAAAGCGTCAAGGCCTCACCTGTCCCGAGCCGCGCACGCGGTATTTGAACGAGGTCAGTTGCTCGACGCCAACGGGCCCGCGCGCGTGCATCTTGCCGGTGGCGATGCCGATCTCGGCGCCCATGCCGAACTCGCCGCCATCGGCGAACTGCGTTGAGGCATTGTGCAGCAGGATCGCCGAGTCGATCTCGTTGAAGAACCGTTCCACCGCCTGCGCGTCCTCGGCGACGATCGCCTCGGTGTGATGGGAGGAGAAAGTCTCGATATGCTCGATTGCGCCAGCGACACCGTCGACCAGCTTCACCGCGATGACGGCGTCGAGATATTCGGTGACCCAGTCGGCATCGGTCGCCGGCTTGGCGTCGAAGAACAGCTTCAGCACCTCGGCATCGGCATGGATCTCGCAGCCGGCGGCGCGCAAGGCGTCGAGGATCGGCACCAGGTGGGTGGAGGCAACCGCACGGTCGACCAGCAGCGTTTCGGCCGCGCCGCAGACACCGGTGCGCCGCATCTTGGCGTTGACGGCGATGCCGACTGCCATGTCGAGCTTGGCCGAGCGGTCGACATAGAGATGGCAGATGCCTTCGAGATGCGCGAAGACCGGCACCCGGGCCTCGGTCTGCACCCGCTCGACCAGGCTCTTGCCGCCGCGCGGGATGATGACGTCGAGATTGCCGCCGAGGCCTTTCAGCATTTCGCCGACGGCGGCGCGGTCGGCGGTCGGCACAAGCTGGATGGCGTCCTGCGGCAGGCCGGCTGCCTTCAAGCCGTCGACCAGGCAAGCGTGGATCACCGACGACGAGTTCAGCGAATCCGAGCCGCCGCGCAGGATCACCGGGTTGCCGGCCTTGAGGCAGAGCGCGCCGGCATCCGCCGTGACGTTCGGCCGGCTCTCGTAGATGACGCCGATGACGCCGAGCGGCGTGCGCACGCGTTCGATCCTGAGGCCGTTCGGCCGCTCCCAACTGGCGATCACGTCACCGACCGGATCGCCGAGTTCGGCAATTTCGCGAATGCCTTCGGCCATGGCGCGGATGCGGGCGGGATTGAGTTTCAGCCGGTCCATGGAGGACGCCGAGAGGCCGGCTTCATGCCCGTTCGCGATGTCGTTGGCGTTGGCGTCGAGTATGGCTCGCTCGCGGGCGATGATCGCCTGCGCCATGGCGGCAAGTGCCGCGTTCTTGGCGGCTGTCGTGGCGATGGCCAGCGGTCGTGCGGCGGCGCGGGCACGGCGGCCGAGGTCGGCCATGGTCGCCACTGTATCGTTCCGGGATTTTTCATGCAGCTTCAGCATGGCTCATCCTCCGCTCGTTACTTGGTCGCCCGCGAGGCTGACCACAAGGTCGTCGCGGTGGATCATCGCCGAACGCGCCTCGTAGCCGAGCACGGTCTCGATTTCGGTTGTCTTCAGGCCTGCGATCCTTACGGCATCCGCGGCATCATAGGCAACCAGCCCGCGGGCGATCTCGCGACCCTCGGGCGACAGGATCGCCACCGTATCGCCGCGCGAGAAATTGCCGCTGACCAGCTTCACACCGGCCGGCAGCAGCGACTTGCCCGATGTCAGCGCCCCGACGGCGCCGGCATCGACGGTGAGCCTTCCCGCCGGTTCGAGCTGGCCGGCGATCCAGCTCTTGTAGCCTTTCACCGGGTTGGCGCTCGGCCGGAAGAAGGTGGCGCGCTCGCCGCGCTCGATCGCCATCAGCGGCGAAAGCCGCGTGCCGGCGGTAATGATCATGGCCGTGCCGGCCGCAGTGGCGATCTTACCGGCGTCGAGCTTCGTGCGCATGCCGCCGCGCGACAGTTCGGAAGCCGCGGCACCCGCCATCGCTTCGATCTCAGGCGTGATGCGATCGACCACCGCGACGAATTTGGCCTCCGGGTCACGCGCCGGCGGCGCGGTGTAGAGACCGTCGATATCCGAGAGCAGCACCAAAAGGTCGGCGCCCATCATCGTCGCCACCCGCGCGGCCAGTCGGTCATTGTCGCCATAGCGGATCTCGGAGGTCGCCACGGTGTCGTTCTCGTTGATGACCGGCACCGCCTTCATCTTCAAGAGCGTCGAGATCGTCGCCCGGGCGTTGAGGTAGCGGCGGCGCTCCTCGGTGTCGCCAAGCGTGAGCAGGATCTGGCCCGATTTCAACCCGCCCTTGCCGAGCGCATCCGACCAAGCGCCGGCCAGCGCGATCTGGCCGACGGCTGCGGCCGCCTGGCTCTCCTCGAGCTTCAGCGCCCTTTTTCCAAGATCCAGAATGGTACGGCCCAGCGCGATGGCGCCCGACGACACGACCAGGATTTCCGCGCCGCCTTGAGCCAGCACGGCAATGTCGTCGGCCAGCGACGCCAGCCAGTCGCGCTTCAGCCCGGCGGTGCGGTCGACCAGAAGCGCCGAACCGATCTTGACGGTGATGCGCCGGTATTTCTTCAGCGACTGCACGGTCATGCTATTTTTCCCAGCGCGTGTCGACCGGCGCCGCGATCGCGTCGCGCGCTTCGGCCACGACCGCCATCAGCGCGCGCAGCACCGCTTCGACCCCTTCGCCGGTGACCGCCGACAGAAGCATCGGCGCACGGCCGGCGGCGCGCTTCAGCGACGCGACCTTCTTCTTGCGCTCATCCGCATCAAGCGTGTCGACCTGCGAAAGGGCCAGTATCTCGGCCTTGTCGGTCAAGCCATGGCCATAGGCTTCGAGTTCGGCGCGCACGGTCTTGTAGGCCTTGCCGGGGTTCTCCTCCTGCGCCGACACCAGGTGCAGCAGCACGCGCGTGCGCTCGACATGGCCAAGGAAGCGATCGCCAATGCCGACGCCCTCATGCGCGCCTTCGATGAGGCCGGGAATGTCGGCGATGACGAATTCGCGCGCATCGATGCGTGCCACCCCCAGGCCGGGATGCAGCGTGGTGAAGGGATAGTCGGCGATCTTCGGCTTGGCGGCGGTGACGGAGGCGAGAAAGGTCGATTTGCCGGCATTGGGCAGCCCGACCAGCCCGGCATCGGCGATCAGCTTCAGCCTGAGCCAGATGTTGAGCTCCTCGCCGGGCTGACCCGGATTGGCGCGGCGCGGCGCCTGGTTGGTCGAGGTCTTGAAGTGCTGGTTGCCGAAGCCGCCATTGCCGCCCTTGGCCAGCAGGAAGCGCTGGCCGACCACGGTGAGGTCGCAGATCAGCGTCTCGTTGTCCTCTTCGAACACCTGCGTTCCAGCCGGCACTTTCAGCGTGACGTCGGCGCCCTTGGCGCCGGTCATGTTGCGGCCCATGCCATGAGTGCCGGTCTTGGCCTTGAAATGCTGCTGGTAGCGGTAGTCGATCAGCGTGTTCAGCCCGTCGACCGCTTCCAGCCAGACGTCGCCGCCGCGGCCGCCATCGCCGCCGTCCGGTCCGCCGAACTCGATGAACTTCTCGCGCCGGAACGACACGGAACCCGCGCCCCCGTCGCCGGAGCGGACATAGACCTTGGCTTGATCGAGAAATTTCATCGGACAGCAGTTTCTTTATTGGCCTTGCGGCATTGCTCTAAACCTTGCGCCTTGCTCTAAACCAAGGCGCGGCGAAGGGCGAGGCCGTTTTGTGACAGTGGCCGCGCGGGGTTGGCCGGAGATGACGGATGAAGCTTGTAACCTACAACATCCAGTACGGCATCGGTCTTGACGGGCAGTACGATGTCGCGCGCATTGCCGACGCGGTGCGCGGTGCCGACGTGATCGCGCTGCAGGAGGTCACCCGCAACAATCCCAGGAACGGCGGACGCGACATGGTCGCCGAGATCGGCGAGGCGCTGCCCGACTATTTCGCCGTCTATGGCAGCAATTTCGAGGCCAATATCGGCTCGCGCATCGAAAACGGCCGCGCCATCACCACCACCTTCCAACTCGGCAACATGGTGCTTTCGAAGACGCCCATTCATCTGTCGCGCAACCTGCTCCTGCCGCGAAGCCGCAGCTTCGAGATGATGAACTTCCAGCGCGGCGCGCTGGAGGCGCTGATCGAGACGCCGCTTGGTTTCATCCGCTTCTATTCCATCCATCTCGATCACCGCAGCCCGGTCGAGCGCGCCAGCCAGATCCAGTTCCTGCGCCGGCGCCTGTTGAACTATGCGCTTGAAGGCGGCGCGCTGTCCGGCGTCGCCGAGATCGGCCTGCCGGAACTGCCGCACCCCGAGGCCTTCGTCGGCATGGGCGACTTCAACATGCTGGCCGGATCGCCCGAATATGTCGAACTCGCCGGCCGGCCGGACCACGAATTCGGCATGCCGCTGACCGCCGACTTCGCCGTCGATGCCGCCCTGCGCCTCAATGTCGCCGGCGACGATCTCGTCAGCTGGGTCGACCCCAAGGACCCCGGCAATACCGACCGCCACAAGCGCATCGACTATATCTTCACCAGCGCCTCGCTTGCCCGGTCGCTGAAGCGCCTGTGGGTCGACCGAAAGGCTGTTGGCTCGGACCATCTGCCGGTATGGGCTGAACTGGGCTGAGCCCAAATCGATGCACGATTCTTTCCGAACCTTTGACCAGAGGCCCAGCGCCGATGTGTGCTGAGATTCAGGTCAGGCCGAGCCGAAAACGTTGGTTTTCGAGAACCGGAGCGGAGCGTACTTAAAGTACGCGAGCACCGGAAGCGCAGAAAATCAGCGTTTGCAGGCCGGCCTCACCTGAATATCGGCACACATCAAAAATGTACCCAGTTGCGCAGGCTGGTCCATGTCTTCCGGTCGAGGCGGTAACGCTCGACCGGCACCTGGCCGGCGACAATCGAGTTCAGCATGCCCTGGCCGGCATACTGGAAGCCGCATTTGTGGATCACCCGGCGCGAGGCCGGATTGATGACCCGCGTCGAGGCATGCAGCACCTGGATGTTTGTGCGCTGGAACGCGAGATCGACCAGGGCGTGCGACGCCTCGGTGGCGAAGCCGCGCTTCCAGTAGGGTTCTCCGATCCAGTAGCCGAGCTCCAGTCCGCGGTCGGTGGTGTTCAATCCGGCGCAGCCGACGAAGGTTTCAGTGCCTGCCAGCGTCAGCGCATAGGCGATGCCGGCGCGGCGCGACTTGGCCATGGCCAGGAAAGCGCGTGCCTCGGCCTCGCCATAGGGATGCGGCATGCGCGCCAGCATCTCGGCGACATGACGGTTGTCGGCGAGCTCGACCAGTTGCGCGATGTCGCTTTCGCACGGAGCCCGCATCACCAGCCGCTCGGTGACCAGCACCGGGCAATCGATCGCATAACTTTCGTCTTCTGAGTCTTCCGCTTCGGCAACCATGTCAAAGTCCTCCAGGCACAAGAAAAAAGGGAGATGGAAACCCATCTCCCCTGATCCTTTTCCTGGCTTTGCCAAACCTTCTGGCTTCCAGACACCGGTTCCCGAGATGGGCTGCCGGTGTTGTGGTGCGGAACCGGCTACTCCGCTGCTTTGGTAATCGGGTTGACCGATACGTAGGTTCGGCCGTTGGCTTTTTTGTTGAACGTCACGGCGCCGGCTTCAAGCGCGAAAAGCGTGTGATCCGTACCCATGCCGACGTTGACGCCGGGATGCCAGGTGGTGCCGCGTTGACGAATGATGATGTTGCCCGGGATGACGGCTTCGCCGCCGAACTTCTTCACGCCCAGACGCTTGGAATGCGAGTCGCGACCGTTGCGCGACGAGCCGCCAGCTTTCTTGTGTGCCATCTAACTAACTCCGATGCGCCCAGGGGCGCTTGAATGGTCTTATGAACGCGTTCGCGTTCCGTTTCAAGTCCGATCCGGCGACGTTTCGCGCCGGTTGGCCTTACTTCTTCGCCAGTTCCTTGGCCTGCTCGCGCCAGTCCTTGATCTGGTCGGCGCTGAACGGCATGTTCTCGTCGATCTTGGCCACATCCTTCTCGGTCAGCTTGGCGAGCTGCGCGAAGGTGATGATGCCCTGTTCGTTGAGATCCTTGGCGGCGACCGGGCCGATGCCCTTGATCACGGTCAGATCGTCCGGCTCGCCCTTCGGCGCCTTGAACAGCGGCGCTGCCGCGGTCTCGGCCTTTGCCTCTTCCTTCGGGGCGTCCTTCTTGGCCTTGGCTTCCTTCGGCGCCGCGTCGGCGGCTACCTCGGCCTTGGCTTCCGCCTTGGCAGCTGCCTTCTTGGCCGGCTTGGCGCCACCCAGCAGGATCTCGGAGATCCTGACCGTGGTCAGCAACTGGCGATGGCCGATCTTGCGGCGCGAATTCTGGCGGCGGCGCTTCTTGAAGGCGATGACCGTGCGGTTCTTGCCCTGCTCGACGACTTCGGCGGTGACAACCGCGCCGTCGACGAACGGTGCGCCGAACGTGACATTCTCGCCCTCGCCATGCGCGAGCACGTGGCCGATCTCGACGATATCGCCGACATTGGCTTCGACTTTTTCGATCTTCAGGAGATCGTTGGCGGCGACGCGATACTGCTTGCCGCCCGTTTTGATGACTGCGAACATTTTTTGCCTTTCGCTGTTCGGTCGGCATCGATGAACCGCCTGTGGCGGTTCGGCCGTCTTTTTGTCAGTCTGCGGGTTCAAAAAACAAGCGGCGCGGAAGAACCCTCCACGCCGATTGCGCGCTGTCCCTAACCGAAGGTTTGTTGCGAGTCAAGGCAAACGGCCAGATTCTCAGGGCAACGAATCCGGGCTAACGGGTTCCTTCGGAGCTTTCGTCGGCGCGCTGTTGATGGAGCCTTGAACGGAAAAACCCGCCTGTGCGGCGGGTCCCTGGCGCAACTCAGCACCATAACCAGATCTCTACCATAGTTGCCTTCACCCCGTCAAGAAAAAATTCCTATCAGGAGGTCGCCGGCACCGCCGGACCGGCGTCCTCAGGCCTCGTTAACCCGAGTTCGAAATCTTGGCCGGATTGCTGGCCGGCGAAGTGGCTGGCATCGTCTACCGCGGTCGGGACCGCGTCGCTCCGGGCCAGCCTCTGACGCAAGCTGACTTTCCGGCGGATTTGGCCTTGTAACCTGCCCGTTCAGCCGTTATCTAGTGCGCCGCGCCGGCAACGGCCGACCATGACCGCGGAGAGGTGGCAGAGTGGTCGAATGCACCGCACTCGAAATGCGGCATGGGTGCAAGCCCATCGGGGGTTCGAATCCCTCCCTCTCCGCCAGTCCGAATTGATTTCCTTACCTTATTTGGCTTTTCCCGCCCAGCCATAAACGTTTGCTAAAGCGAAGCAGCCGCACCGGGGGAGTGCGTGCAGCCCTGAGCTCCTGCGGCGCTGTAATTGTCTGGCATCGGGATTGCCGTGTAATCATCTGACGATGAGCTTCGCCAGCGAGCCCGGTGCCGAAACCCACGGGTCATCGAGGCACGAAATAGCGGGCGCGGCCACCAGCTGCGTCCTCTCTCGCCAGTCCGGTCGCAACCAGCGTTTCCAAAACCTGGGCCACACGTCCGCTGCGCTTGCTGGTGTTCCTGCCATCGAACGATAAGGAAACATCATCCAAATGCGCCGGCGCCGGGAGCTTGGCGAACAGGTCACGCACGAGCCTAATTTGTTCCAACCGTCGGACGGCCATTTGGCCAGTCCGAAATCTCGATCACGGTTGCGTCCGCCTCGATTTGTTCTTCCCTCGCGCCGGGCCGACCAGCTAAAGCCGGGATCAAGTCCTCCCACCCATAGGCTGCAAGCACAGCCAAGACTGATTGAACGATTTCGGACCTGGTCGACACGAAAAGCGCCGTCCAAGCGGCGATGCAGGTCTATAGGGCGGGCACGGCGACGGCCGTTGCGCACTGCGCACTGACTGCCCCCATTTCGACGGTCTCGCCGCGTCTGGTAGGCTCGGCGGCTTACGGTACTGGCAAGCTCGCCAAGCAGTTGACAGGCTGACGCCGACACAGCGTCGCCTACTCAGTCGTCTGCTCGTCCAGGCGGGCCGCGTGACAGCGCCAGTCAGCGACGAGCAACGGAGGCAGCGCGGGTACTGATCGAAGCAACCCCGCTGTTAGGGCAGCGTAGCTGGGGCGTAGCAGCTCACAAAAGGCGCTTTTCCAGTGCCTGATATCATTGCGCAATGATAGGCTTTCCTCGACGCGGAATTGAACACCATCATACCGTCGCCGGGTGCCACTAACCAATCGGCTGGCGACGCCGCCAGCGGAGCTTGCGTCCTGGCGAGCATTCCACTGCCCAACAGAATAGCCGCTGCTATTATCAAGGTATCGGCTCGGATTTGCATTGGTTGTTGCCTCCCTTTCGTCGTTCGTCAGGGCGGTGCCTGCCTTGACGACTGCCAATCTAGCACCAGTGTCAAGGCATGGAAGACAGTCGAGAGGATGGTTATCGTTCTGGCGCACGGTCTTCCGTGATCTCGCCGGAACGAAGGAAGTCGATCATTGACGCGACGAACGCACCAGCCGCCACGGCAAGCGGCACCGAAAAGCAGACGGTGCCATATTGATCAGCTCAGACAGCGAGGTGACGTCACGAAGGCACTTCTGTCTGGATGGCCGCTGTAGCCTGTGCGTGACGCGTCGACCGGTTCAGCTCAATTCGGATGATGCCCGGCAATCGCGGCGAGAAAAATCTCCCCGAATTCCCTAAGCTTCGCCGCTCCCACGCCATTCACCTCGGCGAAGGCGTCGAGGTCGCGCGGGCGGCGTTCGGCCATGTCGATCAGCGTGCGGTCCGAGAACACGACATAGGCCGGCACCTGCCGCTCCTTGGCCAGCCGCAGCCGCAGCGCCTTGAGCGCGCCCAGCAGCGATGCATCCACACCCTCGGCGCTGGCGGCGGAGCTTTCCCCGGAACGCTTCCTGCCGCGCGCGAGAGGGTCCCGCATCTCGACGCGATAATGGAACGCAACCTCGCCGCGCCCGAGGGCGCGGCCGCTTTCGGAAATGGCGAGGCCGCCATGGCCGTCCGGATCCGGCACAAGGAACCCGCCGGCGACCAGTTGCCGGATAAGCGACAGCCAGACCGTTTTCCTATACGCCGCGCCGGCCCGGAAACTGGTCAGCGTTTGATGGCCTCTCGCCAGTACTTTCTCGGTCTCGTGGCCGAGCAGGATGTCAATGACATGGGCGGCGCCGAAGCGCTCGCCGGTCTGCGCGACTGCCGTCAGGATGATCCGCGCTTCCGCTCCGCCATCGGCGCGCGGCGCCTGGTCGAGGCAGTTGTCGCAATTGCCGCAGGGCGCTGCCTGTTCGCCGAAATAGCCGAGCAGGATCTGCCGGCGGCACTGTACCGCCTCGCAATAGCCGATCAACGTATCGAGCCGGCGATGCCCGCGCCTCTTGTGCTCAGGTGATGATTCTTCGTCGTCGATGAACAGGCGCCGCATGCGGATATCGCCGAGCCCGTAGAGCATATGCGCCTCGGCTGCCCGCCCGTCGCGGCCGGCGCGGCCGATCTCCTGATAGTAGGCTTCGAGGCTGCCCGGCAGGTCGGTGTGGAAGACATAGGCGACGTCGGGGTTGTCGATGCCCATGCCGAAGGCGATGGTCGCCACCATGACGACGCCGGAGAGCGTCATGAAAGCGTTTTGGTTCGCCTCACGCGCCTCCTTGCTCATCCCGGCGTGATAGGCGAGCGCGGTCACGCCGTTCTTCTCGAGGAAGGCCGCCATCTCCTCGGTCTTCTTGCGCGACAGGCAGTAGACGATGCCGCTTTTGCCCGCGTGACGCTCGACGAAGCGCAGCAACTGGCGCTTGCTGTCCTGCTTGGCCTCAAGGGCAAGCTTGATGTTCGGCCGGTCGAAACCCAGCACCACGGTTTCGGCGCGCCCGGCGAACAGACGCGCTTCGATATCGATGCGGGTAGCCTCGTCCGCCGTCGCCGTCAGCGCGATGATCGGCACTTGCGGGAAAATGGAGCGCAGCCGCGACAGATCCTCATATTCGCGCCGGAACGCCGGACCCCATTGCGAGATGCAATGCGCCTCGTCGATGGCGATCAGGCTGACGTCGAGCTTGGCCAGCGCCTCGAGCATCCGCTCGGTCATCAGCCGCTCCGGCGCGAGGTAGAGCAGGCGCGTCTGGCCAGAGGCGACACGGCGCCATGCCGCCACATTGGCCTCGCGCTCGATCGAGGAGTTGATCGTATCGGCTGACACGCCGGCAAGGCGCAACGCCGCGACCTGATCCTGCATCAGCGCCACCAGCGGCGAGACGACGATGGCAAGGCCGCCCAGGACCAGCGCCGGAACCTGGTAGCAGAGCGATTTCCCCGCACCCGTCGGCATGACGGCCAGCACATGGCGTCCGCCCAGCAGCGCGTCCATGATTTCGGCCTGGCCGGGACGAAAATCGTCGAAGCCGAACACGTCCTTCAGCACGCGTTGCTTGGGGTCTGGTGCATCCGGCGGAACGCTCGCCGTCGATATTGGCATCTCGCAATGGTCCCCGGTTTGGCTGAGGCAACGTTCTTAAAGCGAAGATCGCCGGAACGCTATCCGCGGATGCGCGGGGTGGCATGTCCACCGGCCCCAATTCGTGCCTTCCCTTGCGACATCAGCACCCCTGCTGGATTCTCTCACGTGCTGCGATGTAAGCTTGCCCGGGACGACCAGGGAGAGAGCGATGCTGCAGACCAGACAGGATGCTCTCGGCGAACGCTTCGAGCAGCAGCGCGCCGCCTTCGAGGCGCAGCCCTTTCCGGGCCTCGATGTCCGCAAGGATCGCCTCGCCCGGCTGCTGGCGCTCACGGAGAGGCATGAGGCCGACATCTGCGCGGCAATCGACACCGACTTTGGCGGCCGCTCGGCGCATGAGACCCGCCTTGCCGAGCTGTTCGTGGTGCGGGCCGGCATACGCCACGCACTGTCCCACCTGAAAGGCTGGATGCGGGAACGGCGCGTCGCCACCACCTTGCCGTTCCTGCCGGGCAGGAACCGGCTCGTCGCGCAGCCGCTCGGTGTCGTCGGCATCGTATCGCCCTGGAATTATCCTTTCCAGCTCGCCGTCGCGCCGGTCACCGCGGCGCTCGCCGCCGGCAATCGCGTGCTGGTCAAACCCTCCGAATTTACGCCCGCCTTTTCAGCGCTGCTGGCGCGCCTGGCCGCCGAGCATTTCGCACCGGACGAACTCGGCGTCATCACCGGCGACGCGGAGGTCGGCAAGGCTTTCGTGTCGATGCCTTTCGATCACCTGCTGTTCACCGGTTCGACGGCCGTCGGCCGCCAGGTCGCACTGGCCGCCGCGGCCAACCTGACCCCGGTTACGTTGGAACTCGGCGGCAAGTCGCCGGCGATCTTCGACCCCTCATGCGACCTCGATGCGGCGGCGGCCAGCGTCGCCTATGGCAAGCTCCTCAATGCCGGGCAGACCTGCATCGCGCCGGACTACCTGCTGGTGCCCAAGGGACAGTCAGGCATCGCGGCAGAGAAACTCGCGGCGGCTATGGCGAAGCTCTACCCCAGCCTGCGCGACAATCCGGACTATACCGCCATCGTCAGCGACCGGCATTATCAGCGCCTGCGGGCCATGATCGCGGAAGCCCGCGACGCCGGCGCCGATGTCACCGAAATCAACCCGGCCGGCGAGGCGTTCGGCGCCACAGGCCGCAAATTGCCGCCGACCCTGGTCAGGAACGCCGATCCCGACCTGCGGCTGATGCGCGAGGAGATTTTCGGGCCGGTGCTGCCGATCCTCGAATATGCCGGGATCGACGACGCCATCGCCCATGTCAACCGGGCCGACCGGCCGCTGGCGCTCTACTGGTTCGGGCGAGACGGCGGCAACCGGCAACGCATTCTGCACGAGACCATCGCCGGCGGCGTCACCATCAACGATTGCATGCTGCATCTGGTGCAGGAGAACCAACCCTTCGGCGGCGTCGGCGCCAGCGGCATGGGCGCCTATCACGGGGAATGGGGCTTTCGCACCTTCAGCAAGGAGAAGCCGGTTTTCCTGCAGTCGCGCTTGAGCGCGGGAAGCCTTCTGCGTCCGCCCTACGGCAAGACCTTCGAACGGCTTTTCGGCCTGCTCAGGCACATCACTTGAACGCCGTGCGGCGCCCGCCGCCGGCGACGCGATCACATGGCGGCGCTATCACATGGCGTCCGCGCGTTAAGCCTATCTTCACCATGATTCGGCAGGCTCCATTTCCTGCGGCCACGTTTCGAGTACCGCGGCGCGCAAGCGCCCAGGCAACAGACCCGCGCCTCTCCGGAGGCGCGGGTTTTTCATTTGGAAACAGCGCGCCGAAACGAGCGTCCATCGCTCATCGCATGGCCGGCCCTCAGGCGAGGAAATCGGCGCGGTGCGGCGTAAAGCTGTCGACCAGCCGGCCGGCTTCGAGCGCCTTGACGCCATGCACCAGGCCTGACGGCACGATGAAGCTGCCGCCTGTCTCGATGATTTCGGTCCGGCGGTCGATGGTCACCTCGAAGCGGCCCTCGGCGACGTAGCTTGCCTGTACATGCGGATGCGAATGCAGGGCGCCGACGCCGCCCTTGTCGAAGGCGAACTCGACCATCATCAGTTCATCCGTGTGCAGGAGAACGCGCCGCCTGTTGCCATCCGGCGTCGCCGTCCAGGCGCCCGCGCCGGCCTGGGAGAAGATTTTCGTTTCGCTCATCGCAATATCCTCATCGCGCCAGCCAGCCGCCGTCCACTGGCACCACCGCGCCATGCATATAGTCCGACGCCGACGCCAGCAGGAAGGCCGCCGCATCGCCAATGTCTTCCGGCCGGCCCCAGCGGCCGGCCGGAATGCGCGCCAGGATCGAGGCGCTGCGGTCGGGATCGGCGCGCAGCGCCTGCGTATTGTTGGTTTCGATATAGCCCGGCGCGATGCCGTTGACGTTGATACCTTTCGCTGCCCATTCGCAGGCGAGCAGCCGGGTGATGCCGAGCACGCCGTGCTTCGAGGCGGTGTAGGACGCGACGCGGATGCCGCCCTGGAAACTCAGCACCGAGGCGATGTTGACGATCTTGCCCCTGCGTCCGCCGGCAAGGACGCGCCTGGCGAAGCCTTGGCAGAGCAGAAAAGCCGTCTTCAGGTTGAGGTCGAGCACCTCGTCCCAATCGGCTTCCGAGAGATCGACGGCGTCGGCGCGCCGGATGATGCCGGCATTGTTGACCAGCCCGTCGAGCGGCCCGCTTTCGTCCCAGACGCGCTCCAGCATCGGACCTGCGGCGGATGTGTCGGCAAGGTCGGCCGCGACCGCCTCGAACCGACCGCCCGCCGCGGCGATCCTTGCGGCCGTCTCATCCATCGAGGAGCGGCCGACGCCGACGACCATGCCGCCGGCGCGCGCGATCGAGACGGCAATGCCTTGGCCGATTCCGGTGTTGGCGCCGGTGACGAGGATGCGCCGACCGGTCAGGCTGAAGGCGGAGAAATCGCTCACCGCAGGTCTTCCATCGCAACCGGATCGACATCGGTGTAGTCGACATTGTCGCCGGCCATCGCCCAGATGAAGGCATAGCTGGAGGTGCCGGCGCCTGAATGGATCGACCAGCCGGGCGACAGCACGGCCTCCTCGTTGCGCATGACGATATGGCGGGTCTCGTCCGGCTCGCCCATGAAATGGAAGACGCGCGCCGCCTCCGGCAGGTCGAAATAGAGATAGGCCTCCATGCGCCGGTCGTGCACATGGCACGGCATGGTGTTCCAGATGGAGCCCGGCGCGAGTTGCGTCATCCCGACGACGAGCTGGCAGGTCCTGGCCCCGTCGGCATGGATGAACTGGAAGATCGAGCGTTCATTGCAGGCCTCCTTGCTGCCGAGATCGAGACGCCTGGCGTCACCGATGCGGATCAGCCGGCTGGGAAAGGTTTGATGCGCCGGCGCGCTGAGCAGATAAAACTTTGCCGGCGCCGCCTTGTCGACTGAGGCGAATGACACATCCTGCGTGCCCATGCCGAGATAGAGCATGTCGCGCGCCTGCAGCTCATGGAGCTGGCCTCCGGCTTCGATCGTGCCGGCGCCGCCGATATTGACGGCGATCAACTCGCGGCGCTCGAGAAAGCCTTTCGTTCCAGTCGGCTTGATTGCCTCCAGCCGAAGCGGCGCGCCGGCCGGCATCGCGCCGCCCACGATCATGCGGTCGTAATGTGTGTAGGTCAGGCTGACGCGGCCGGGCTGGAACAGGTCTTCGATGTGGAAATTGTGGCGCAACTCGTCGGTCCCCATGGCCGCGGCGGCGGCGGGGTCGATGGCAAAGCGCGATGTGTAGTCGGTATGGTTCTGGCTCATTGCTGTCCTGACTTGAGATGGATCATTCGCCGCCGGCCGCCTTGACCGAGTCGGAATAATAGACCTGCCGCGCATGCAGGCGCTCGCGATAGCGCTGCTGGCTGGCCGAGAGGTGCGTGCGCATCGCCTCGCGCGCGGCTTCGGCATCGCCGGATGTGATCGCGTTCAGGATCACCAGGTGCTCACGCTGCAGCCCGCGCTGATAGCTGTCGGACTGCACAAGCTCGGTCGACCAGGGCGAGGTCACATCGCACGGAATGGCGCGCCGGCCGAGCACGTCGAGCATCTCGACATAGAACGGGTTATTGGTGGCGCTGGCGATGGCGCGATGGAAGGCGAGATCGGCCGGACCGGTCGGCTCGCTGGCGAGCAACAGCCGCTCGAACTCGAAGAAGGCTTCCTGGATCGCCGCTTCCTGGGCCGCGTTGCGGCGGATAGCGGCGAGCCCGGCCGATTCGATCTCGATGGCGAGCCGCACTTCGAGCACGTTGAGTGCGATCGAATCCTTGCTGCCCATATCGGCCGCGAGCGCCCCGAACATCGTCGAGATGTGCTCTGTGACGAAGACGCCGGCGCCCTGCCGCGGCTCGACCAGGCCATCGGCGGCGAGCTTGGCCAGGGCTTCGCGGATGACGGTGCGGCTGACGCCGAAGGTTTCGGTCAACTGGCCCTCGGTCGGCAGTTTGTGGCCGGGCAGGATCTCGCCTGCCTGAAGCTGCCTGCGAATTGCCGCGACGACGGTCTCCGACAGTTTGGGTTTTCTCTCGACCCTGAGGTCGGTTGCGCTATCCAATGCCATGTCGTCCTCTATTTGAACACGCTCGGCAACCAGAGCGAGATGGCCGGAATATACGTCACCAGCCCGAGAACCACGATACCGGCGCCATAGAACGGCCAGATCGAGCGCATCGCTTCCCAGACCGTGATCTTGCCGACGGCGCAGGCGACGAACTGCACCGTGCCGACCGGCGGCGTGTTCAGCCCGATGCCGAGATTGAGAATGGTGATGACGCCGAAATGCACAGGATCCACGCCATAATGCGTGACAAGCGGCAGGAAGATCGGCGTGCAGATGATGATCATCGGCCCCATGTCCATGAAGGTGCCGAGCACCAGCATCAGGACATTGAGCAGCAGCAGCACGACCAGCGGGTCGGTGGAGATCGCATTCATGCCGGCGATCAGCAGCACCGGTACTTTGAGATAGGCCATCAGCCAGCTGAAAGAAGCCGCCGTACCGATGATCAACAGCACCATGGAAGTGGTGCGCACGGCGCCCTTGGTGGCGTGGACGAAATCGCTCCAGCCCATCGAACGATAAACGAGGACGGTAACAAGCAAGGCGTAGAGAATGGCGATGCACGAACTCTCCGTCGCTGTGAAGATTCCGGAGCGGACGCCGCCGAAGATGATGCCGATCAGGAGCAGTCCGGGAATAGCGATGAGCGCCAGCTGCCCGACGCGCGAAAAACCGGGGAAGGCCTCGACCGGATAGCCGCGGCTGCGGGCGACGAAATAGGCGGTGACCATCAGCGAGGCGGCGAACAAAAGGCCCGGTAGTATGCCGGCGGTGAACAGGTCGGCGATCGAAATCTTGCCGCCCCCGGCGATCGAATAGATGATCATGTTCTGCGATGGCGGCAAAAGCAGCGCGATCAGCGCCGCCATCGAGGTGACGTTGACGGCATAGTCGGCGCCATAGCCGCGTGCCTTCATCTGCGGGATCATCAGCCCGCCGACGGCCGCGGCCTCGGCCACGGCCGAGCCGGAAATGCCGCCGAACAGCGTGCCGGCGATGATGTTGACCTGGCCGAGACCGCCTCGGACATGGCCGACCAGGGAGCCGGCAAAGGAAACGATGCGCTGCGCGATGCCGCCGCGCACCATCAGATCGCCGGCATAGATGAAGAACGGGATCGCCATCAGGGAGAACGCGCTCATGCCCGACTTCATTTGCTGGAACACGACCAGGGGCGGCAGGCCGAGATAGAGCACGGTGGCGAAGGAGGCCGCACCGAGGCAGAACGCGATCGGCGTGCCGCCGAACATCAGCAGCGTGAAGACGCCGAACAGGATCCAGAGCTCCATCTAGGCCTCCTGCACCGCCGGCATCTCCGGCACGTCCTCGAGATTGATGTCCTTGTCGATATCGACGCCCGACCAGCGCAGCGCGATGCGCTCGGCCGAGAACAGGCAGATCAGCACGCCGCCGGCGACCAGCGGCAGATAGTCGAAGCCGCCCGGCAGCTCGAGCGCCGGGATGATGGTGTGCCAGGTCAGGCCGACAAGCTTGCAGCCGTACCAGACCATGCCGAATCCGAAGCCGAGCGCGATCAGGTCCGACAGCGTGCGCAACGCTCCCTTGCTGCCTTTCGGCAGGACATAAAGCAGCACGTCGAACCCCATATGGTAGTTCTCCCGCACGCCGACGGCGGCGCCGAGGAAGATGAACCAGTTCATCAGCATGATGGCGCTGGTTTCGGTCCAGCTCGGCGACGAATTGAGCACGAAGCGGAAGAAGACCTGATAGGCGACGAGCGCGGTCATGGCGACCAAGCCGATGCCGGCCAGGTAGAGTGCCCCGTCGCAGATCCTCGAAAGCACGACGCTGAACCGTGGCGGCGCCGCGCTGCTTGTCATTGTCGCCATCTGATCCTCCCGATCGCCGGCCGGTCACGAAGGCGCGGGACGGCGTGCATTGCCCGCCCCGCGGCCGACTTCACTTGGTTGCCTGGACGCGGGCGGCGAGGTCCTTCAGCGCCGGCGTCGACAGGTATTTGTCGTAGACCGGCTTCATCGCGTCGATCAGCGGCTGCTTGTCGATCTCGCTGACCTTGACGCCTGCCTTTTCGACGATGTCGCGGGATTTCTTCTCCTGCGCGTCCCACAGTTCGCGCATCTTGACGACGCTGTCCTTGGCCGCCTGGCGCACGATCGTCTGGTCTTCCGGCGAGAGCTTGTCCCAGCTCGCCTTCGCCATCACCAGCACTTCCGGAACGATCTGGTGCTGGTCGAGCGTGTAGTGCTTGGCGACCTCATAGTGCTTGGCGGATTCGAAGCTCGGCCAGTTGTTTTCCGCGCCGTCGATGACGCCGGTCTCAAGTGCCGAATAGACTTCGCCATAAGCCATTGGCGTGGCGTTGGCGCCCAGTGCGTTGACCATGTCGACGAACACGTCCGACTGGATGACGCGGAATTTCATGCCCTTCAGGTCGGCGATCGAGGCGATGTCCTTCTTGGTGTTGTAGAAGGAGCGCGCGCCGGAATCGTAGAATGCCAGACCGACCAGGTCATGTGCCTCGAAGGCTTTCAGTATGTCGTCGCCGATCGGCCCGTCCATGACATGACGCATATGTTCGACCGAGCGGAATATGTAGGGCAGCGACGGCACCGCGGTTTCCGGCACGATGCCGTTGAACGGCCCCATCGAGACACGGTTGAGGTCGATGACGCCGGTCTGGGTCTGCTCGATCGTGTCCTTCTCCTCGCCGAGCTGCGCCGAATGATAGACCTCGACCGAATAGCGGCCATCGGTGCGCTGCTTGATCAGCTCGCCCATGTATTTTACCGCCTCGACCGTCGGATAGCCGTCGGGGTGCGTGTCGGCCGACCGCAGCACGGTTTGCGCGTTGGCGATGCCGATCAGCAGCGAGCCGAACGCGAATGTAGCCGCCGTCAATTTCGAAAAATGCAACATGACTTCCTCCCTTTTCAAAAATCAAGGCGCCGACTCAGAGCCGGTGCGGGCGAGCGAGCGTGGACGCACGTCGGCGCGAAACAGCAAATCCGCATCGGTCAGTGCCACGGTGATCCTCCCAAGAGGCGCTATCGGTAGGGTCGCAAGGAAATAATGTCAACATACAAAAAATGGATTGTTGTATGATGACTTTGGATCGGCAACCGGCCATTGTGTGGGACGGCAGTGGATGTTACGCCGCTGCCGTTTCTCCTTCGCCGACCTTACGGGGCGGCTCCCAAAGGCCAATCGGGGACTTCGCACAGCAATGAACAGGCGTCTTTCGAAGGATACGATCACGACGTTGCCGGCGAGGATCGCCGTGCCGCGTTTTGATCGCGCATCGGTCACGCAAGGCATCGTGCATCTGGGGGTCGGCGCCTTTCATCGCGCCCACCAGGCAGCCTATGTCGACGATTGCCTGGCTGCCGGAGAAACGGATTGGGGCATCGTCGGCGTGTCGCTGCGCAGTGCCGAGACGCGCGATGCGCTGGCGCCGCAGGACGGGCTCTACACGCTGGCGATCCGCAGCGGGGGCGAGGAAAGTCTTCATGTCATCGGCTCCATCGGCGCGATGCTGGTGGCGCCGGAAGATCCCGCCGCCGTGCTGGCCGCGCTGACCGATCCGCGCACCCGCATCGTGACGCTGACCATCACCGAGAAAGCCTATCTGCGGGCCGCCGGCGGCGGGCTCGACGCAGCCCACCCTGATATCGCCCACGATCTGGCGAACCCGCATCTGCCGAAGACCGCGCACGGTTTTCTGGCCGAGGCGCTTGCACGCCGTCGCGCGACCGGCTTTCAGCCCTTCACCGTGCTCTGCTGCGACAACCTGCCTGCCAACGGGGCGACCTTGCACAGGCTGCTGGTGGAATTCGCCACGCTGCGCGATGCCAGCCTCGGTGAGAAGGGCGCTACCAGGCTTGCCGGCCATATCGCCGACGAGGTCGCGTTTCCCTCGAGCATGGTCGATCGCATCGTGCCGGCCACGACCGATGCCGACCGGGCGCGGATCGCTCTCGAGCTCGGCGTCGACGACGCCTGGCCGGTCATGACCGAGCCGTTCCGCCAGTGGGTGGTCGAGGACAATTTTCCGGCAGGCCGCCCGGCCTGGGAAAAGTTCGGCGTCACCATGGTCGGGGATGTCAGGCCCTTCGAGGACATGAAGCTGAGACTGCTCAATGGAGCGCATTCGGCCATTGCCTATCTCGGCCTGCTCAGCGGACACGCCACCGTCGACCGCGCCTTCGCCGATCCGGCGATCAGGCGCTTTGTCGATACGCTGTGGGCCGAGGCAATCCCGACGCTGCCCACCGATGCCGGGCTGGATACCGCGAGCTATACGGCAGAGCTTGCCCAGCGTTTCTCCAACACAGCACTTGCCCACCGCACCGCGCAGATCGCCAATGACGGCAGCCAGAAACTGCCGCAGCGCATCATGGCCTCCGCGATCGAGCGCCTCCATTCAGGCGCCGCGCCCGGACATCTCATGCTGGCGGTTGCCGCCTGGATCGCCGCCTGCGAAGCGCGCGGCAAATCCTTGCCCGACGGCCATTTTACCGATCCGCTTGACATGCCGATGACGGCGATCATTGACCGGAATCTGCCCGCTGCCGAAACCGTCGCGGCAGTGTTCGATCTCGCCGGCTTCGCGACCGGGGCGCCTGAGCGGCCAGGATTGATGGACCTTGCGGCCGTCCATCTCGAGCAGTTGCGCTGTGGCGGACCGGCTCAGGCCTTCGCGGCATTGGGCATTTAAAAACAAAAAAGCGAGGCAAGGCCCCGCTTTTCAGTCGACTACTGGTGCCAGCCTCAAGCCGGCAGGATGGCGCCTTCCAGCGTGGTGAGCTGGCTGAGGAATTGTTCGGCCTTCGTGCGCGACCGGTCGTCCTTGGCGTCGGCGGCGTCTTCCCTGGCTTCCTGGATGCGGCGCGCGAGATCGGCGCGGTCGACATCCTTCACCGCGACAGCCGATTCCGCCAGCAGCGTGCAGCCGGCCGGAACGATGTCGGCGAAACCGCCGAAGACGACGTAACGCTCTTCACCGCCCGATGCAGCCTTCACCGTGACGACGCCCGGCTTGATGGTTGTCATGACCGGTGCGTGATGCGCCATCACGGTCATCTCGCCTTCCGCACCCGGAATGACGACTGCCTCGACCTCTGCGGAAACCAGCAGGCGCTCCGGCGAGACCAGTTCGAACTTGAAAGCTTCTGCCATGTCGATTTAGCGAGTAGGGAATAGTGAGTAGGGAAGTAGGGAGAAAGGGCAATTGCCCCCGGTCACCTGCCTGCCATTCACTACTGACTACTGACTACTCCCTATTTCCCTTGATTAAGCCGCTTCAGCCGCGAGGCGCTGTGCCTTCTCGACCGCTTCCTCGATGCCGCCGACCATGTAGAAGGCGGCTTCCGGCAGGTGGTCGTAGTCACCGTTGCAGAGGCCCTTGAAGCCCTTGATGGTGTCGGCGAGGTCGACCAGCTTGCCCGGCGCGCCGGTGAACACTTCGGCGACGAAGAAGGGTTGCGACAGGAAGCGCTCGATCTTGCGGGCGCGAGCCACCGTCTGCTTGTCCTCTTCCGACAACTCGTCCATGCCCAGGATGGCGATGATGTCCTGCAGCGACTTGTAGCGCTGGAGGATCGACTGCACCTGGCGCGCGACCCCATAATGCTCTTCACCGACCACCAGCGGGTCGAGCATGCGCGAGGTCGAGTCCAGCGGATCGACGGCCGGATAGATGCCCTTTTCGGCGATCGAGCGGTTGAGCGTCGTCGTCGCGTCGAGGTGGGCGAACGAGGTCGCCGGCGCCGGGTCGGTCAAGTCGTCGGCCGGCACGTAGATAGCCTGCACCGAGGTGATCGAGCCCTTGGTGGTGGTGGTGATGCGTTCCTGCAGGGCACCCATGTCCGTGGCGAGCGTGGGCTGGTAGCCCACGGCCGACGGGATACGGCCGAGCAGCGCCGACACTTCCGAACCAGCCTGCGTGAAGCGGAAGATGTTGTCGACGAAGAACAGCACGTCCTGGCCCTGGTCGCGGAAATATTCGGCGACCGTCAGGCCGGTCAGGCCGACGCGGGCACGCGCGCCCGGCGGCTCGTTCATCTGGCCATAGACCAACGCCGCCTTGGAGCCTTCGCCGCCGCCCTTCTTGTTGACGCCAGATTCGATGAACTCGTGATAGAGGTCATTGCCCTCGCGGGTGCGCTCGCCGACGCCGGCGAACACCGAATAGCCGCCATGCGCCTTGGCGATGTTGTTGATCAGTTCCTGGATCAGCACCGTCTTGCCGACGCCGGCGCCGCCGAACAGGCCGATCTTGCCGCCCTTGGCGTAGGGCGCGAGCAGGTCGAGCACCTTGATGCCGGTGATCAGGATCTGTGCTTCCGTCGACTGTTCGATATAGGCCGGGGCCGGCTGGTGGATCGAGCGCAACTCGACCGCGTCGACCGGGCCTGCTTCGTCGACCGGCTCGCCGATGACGTTGATGATGCGGCCGAGCATGCCCGGACCGACCGGCACGGCGATCGGGCCGCCGGTGTCGCGCACTTCCTGGCCGCGCACCAGGCCTTCGGTGGAATCCATGGCGATGCAGCGCACGGTGTTTTCACCCAGATGCTGGGCAACTTCGAGAACCAGGCGGTTGCCGACATTGGTGGTCTCGAGCGCATTCAGGATCGGCGGCAGGTGATCGCCGAACTGCACGTCGACCACGGCGCCGATGACCTGCCGGACCTTGCCGACGATGCCGGTGGCTTTGCTGGCCACGGCCGGGGTTTTTACCGCGGCGGCCCTGGTCGGCGCTGCCGCTTTCTTGGCCGGAGCCGCCTTAGCTGCTGCGGCCGGAGCCTTTGCCGGTGCCGCCTTGGCCGGGGCTGCTGCCTTGGGAGCCGCCGTCTTGGGGGTCGCTGCTTTCGCCATCGTCTTTACCCTTTTCGTCCTTTGTTTCTCGCGCGGTCGGATCGAGGTCGTTGACCCCGGGAAACCGTGCCTAGAGCGCCTCGGCGCCCGAAATGATTTCGATCAGTTCCTTGGTGATCTGCGCCTGGCGCTGGCGGTTGTAGGTGATCGACAGCTTGTTGATCATCTCGCCGGCGTTGCGCGTGGCGTTGTCCATCGCACTCATCTTGGCGCCCATTTCGCCAGCCGCGTTTTCGAGCAGCGCGCGGAAAATCTGCACCGCGATGTTGCGCGGAATGAGCTCGGACAGGATTTCACCCGGCTCGGGTTCGTATTCGTAGACGGCGCTGGCGCCGTCAGCAGCCTCGGCCGGAGCGGACGAAGCAGCGGCCGGAATGATCTGCTGCGCGGTCGGAACCTGGCTGATCACCGACTTGAACTGCGAATAGAACAGCGTGCAGATGTCGAAGCCGCCCTCATTGAACAGGTGGATGACCTTGCGGGCGATCGTGTCGGCATTGACGAAGCCGAGCGTCTTGACCTCGCGCAGGTCGATCCGGTCGAGGATCATCGACGCATAGTCGCGGCGCAGGATATCGAAACCCTTCTTGCCGACGCAGATGATCTTGACCTGCTTGCCGTCGGCCAGGAGCCTGCGGATGTGGTCGCGGGCAAGACGGGCGATCTGAGAATTGAAGCCGCCGCACAGGCCGCGCTCGGCCGTGCAGACAACGAGCAGGTGCACGTCGTCCTTTCCGGTGCCGGTCATCAGCGCCGGGGCATCGCCACCGCCGCCGATCGCCTGGGTGATGTTGGCCAGCACGGAACCCATGCGCTCCGAATAGGGGCGCGCCGCTTCCGCGGCCTCCTGTGCACGGCGCAGCTTCGCCGCGGCGACCATCTGCATCGCCTTGGTGATCTTCTGCGTCGCCTTGACCGAGGCGATACGGTTACGAAGGTCTTTTAATGAAGGCATGCTTCAAACCTGATCCCGTCTTGTCTCATCCGGACTGGCGCTTCGCTCAGGCGAAGGTCTTGGCGAAAGCGTCGATCTCGGCCTTCAGCTTGCCGCGCAGATCGTCCGACAGCGCCTTTTCCTTGCGGATGGCGTCGAGGACGTCCTTGCCGGCCGAACGCATGTGGCTGAGCAGACCATGCTCGAACTTGCCGACCTGGTTGACCGGCAGCTTGTCGAGATAGCCGTTGACGCCGGCGAAGATCACCGCGACCTGCTCTTCCGTCTTCAGCGGCGAGAACTGCGGCTGCTTCAGGAGCTCGGTCAGGCGCGAACCGCGGTTGAGCAGGCGCTGCGTGGCGGCATCGAGATCCGAGCCGAACTGCGCGAAGGCCGCCATTTCGCGGTACTGCGCGAGCTCGCCCTTGATCGAGCCGGCGACCTGCTTCATCGCCTTGATCTGCGCCGAGGAGCCGACGCGCGACACCGACAGGCCGACATTGACGGCTGGACGGATGCCCTGGAAGAACAGGTTGGTTTCGAGGAAGATCTGGCCGTCGGTGATCGAGATCACGTTGGTCGGGATATAGGCCGACACGTCGTTGGCCTGGGTTTCGATGACCGGCAGCGCCGTCAGCGAACCGTTGCCCATGTCGTCATTGAGCTTGGCGGCGCGCTCGAGCAGGCGCGAGTGCAGGTAGAAGACGTCGCCCGGATAGGCTTCGCGGCCCGGCGGGCGGCGCAAGAGCAGCGACATCTGGCGATAGGCGACGGCCTGCTTCGACAGATCGTCGTAGCTGATCAGCGCATGCATGCCGTTGTCGCGGAAATACTCGCCCATGGTGCAGCCGGCGAACGGCGCCAGGAACTGCATCGGCGCCGGATCGGAAGCGGTGGCGGCGACGATGATCGAATATTCGAGCGCGCCGCGCTCTTCCAGCACCTTGACGAACTGCGCCACGGTCGAGCGCTTCTGGCCGACGGCGACGTAGACGCAGTAGAGCTTTTCCTTCTCGGGGCCGTTGTCGTGCACCGACTTCTGGTTGAGCATCGTGTCGAGGATGATGGCGGTCTTGCCGGTCTGGCGATCGCCGATGACCAGCTCGCGCTGGCCGCGGCCGACCGGGATCAGCGCGTCGATGGCCTTGAGGCCCGTCGACATCGGCTCATGCACCGACTTGCGCGGAATGATGCCGGGCGCCTTGACGTCGACGCGCTTGCGTTCGGTCGCCTTGATCGGGCCCTTGCCGTCGATCGGGTTGCCGAGCGCGTCGACGACGCGGCCGAGCAGGCCGGGACCGACCGGAACGTCGACGATCGCGCCGGTGCGCTTGACGGTGTCGCCTTCCTTGATGTCGCGGTCGGCGCCGAAAATGACGACGCCGACATTGTCGGCTTCGAGATTGAGCGCCATGCCGCGGATGCCGCCGGGGAATTCGACCATCTCGCCGGCCTGGACATTGTCGAGGCCGTAGACGCGGGCGATACCGTCACCGACGGACAGCACCTGTCCAACTTCGGAGACCTCGGCCTCCTTGCCGAAATTCTTGATCTGGTCTTTCAGAATTGCGGAAATTTCCGCGGCGCGGATGTCCATCAGCCGACCTCTTTCAGTGCAAGCTTGAGCGAATTGAGTTTGGTTTTGAGCGACGTATCGATCTGGCGCGAGCCCATCCTGACCACCAGACCGCCGAGCAGCGACGGATCGACGGTGACGGAGATGGAAACGTCCTTGCCGGCAACGCTCTTCAGCGCCGCCTTGAGTTCAGTCTGCTGGGCAGCGCTCAATTGGTGAGCCGACGTTACCTCGGCGGTCGTCTCGCCACGATGTTCGGCGGCGATCTGGCGGAATGCCCTGATCATGCCGGGCACGGCGAACAGCCGGCGGTTCTTGGCGACGACGCGCAGGAAATTGCCGGTCAGGCCGGTGATCCCGGCCTTGTCGGCGATCGCCGCGATGGCCTTGGCCTGGTCCTCGCTGGAGAACACCGGGCTGTTGATCAGCCGGGTCAAGTCGGCGCTGCCCGCGAGCATCGCCTCGAAACTGTTGAGGTCGGCTTCGACCTTGGCGACGGAATTCGCCTGCGATGCCAGTTCGAACAGCGAACCCGCATAGCGTTCTGCGACACCTGAGATTGGCGATGACGATTGGGCCACGGACCGTCTTTTCTCTTGTCTGACAGGCCGCAGATTGTTGGCGCGAGCGAAAACTCTGGCTAAATCTTTGACCTTACTGCATTTTTTCAAGCACGGAGGCGCGGCTTCCGCTATCCCCGGCCGAAAGTCGATTGCCGTCTAGCACAGGCCTTTTAAGACCGCAATGCGTCGTTCCGCATGGTTTTCAGGCACTATTGTCGCATCCGGGGACGAAGTCCCTGGATTGTCTGTGGATTCAGGGCAGGAAGCCGAAGGCAAAGGCAAGCGGCAACGCCGCCAGCGCCAGTTCCACGACGATGGAAACCCAGTTGAAGGGCGTGTTGGCGCCATCCGACATCATCGACAGCAACCGGCCGAAGGCGGTGAACAGCCAGGAGAAGCCGAGCGCCATGTAGATCAGCGGCTGCGCCAGCAGGATGCAGCACAGGCCGACGCCGAGATAGAAGCCCGACATGCGGCCGCGCCCTTCGGCGATCGCCGCCGCCTTCTCCGGCTTGACCTGCAAGCGCAGAATGCGGAAGGCAAGCCCCGGCGCCAGGAAAAGCACCAGGCCGAGCAGCACCGTGACGACGGCGCTCGACCAGGCCAGCCATTCGCCCTGGCTCACCGGCCATGGAAACGCAAAATCCATAATGTCCCCTCGTAAATGCCGCTCTGAAATCGCGGGCATTCTAGCGGAGGAAAAGCCGCGCGCCAGATGGCGGCCGGCACTTTAGGCCAAACGCATCAGGAGAGCGCGAAGGCGACCGCCGCTTCAGCATGGATGCGCGTCGTGTCGAAGACCGGAATGTCGAAATCCTGCTGGCCGATCAACATCGTGATTTCGGTGCAGCCCATGATCACGCTGTCGACATTTTCATCGCGCCGCAGGCGGTTGATCTCAGCGATATAGGCGGTTTTCGATGGCTCGGTGACGATGCCCTGGCAGAGCTCGTCATAGATGATGCGATGGACCATGTCGCGTCCTGCCTGGTCCGGCACGATCGGCTGCAATCCATATGTGTCGGCAAGTCGGCGCTTGTAGAAATCCTGCTCCATGGTGAACCGCGTTGCCAGCAGCGCCGGGCGCCGCATGCCGGCCGCCTTGACCGCGGCTGCGGTTGCGTCGGCGATGTGGGTCAGCGGGATCGACACCGAGGCCTGCACCTGGTCGGCGAGCTTGTGCATGGTGTTGGTGCACAAAAGCAGGCCTTCCGCGCCGGCTGACTCGAGCTTGCGCGCGGCATCGACCAGAAGCGCGCCGGCGCCTTCCCAGTCCCCGTGATGCTGCAGCTCGGCGATCTCGGCGAAGTCGAAGGACCACAGCAGCAATTTCGCCGAATGCAGCCCGCCGAGACGCTGCCTCACCAGATCGTTGAGCAGGCGATAATAGATCGCCGTCGATTCCCAGCTCATGCCGCCCAGAAGGCCAAGGGTTTTCAAAACGGTTTCCTTTCCTTGCAGCGACTTATGATACAGTCCAAGGCGATGTTGAGGGCTACTCGATGAAAACAAAATCCAGCAGCAAAGCACGCAGCGAACTGTGCGCCGTGGTCGCTGAAGCCAGCAAAGGCAGCCCGACAACAATCACCAAGCGGGGACGCCCCGTGGCCATAGTGATATCGATCGAGGACGCCCGTCGACTCTATCCTGAAGAGTTTAGGCAACGTCCCGAACTGAAGGACACGACCAGCAATCCGCGCGAACGCTGAGCGACCTTACAAAAAGCTCTGCGGATCGATGTCGACCTGCACCCGGACCGAGCCGCGCTGCTTCGGCCCGTTGGCGAGCATGGTCCGGATAAACCTTTGCATGTCGGCGCGGCGCTCGCCCTGGATCAGCAGGCGGAAACGGTGACGGCCGCCGAGCAGCGACAGCGGCGCTTCGGCCGGCCCGAGCACGAACAGGTCGGATGCCTCGGGCGCGGCACGGCGCAGGCCGCGTGCATGGCCCTCGGCTTCCGCCCGCGTCACCGCGCTGACGATGACGCCGGCGAGCCGGCCGAAGGGCGGCAGAGCCGCCCGCTCGCGCTCGGAAATCTCGCGCTCGTAGAACGCATCGGCATCGCCGGAGACGATCGCCCGCATCACCGGATGGTCGGGCTGGAAGGTCTGCAGCAGGCCGAGGCTCTTCTTGCCGGTGCGCCCGGCGCGGCCGGTCACCTGGCTGAGCAGTTGGAAGGTGCGCTCGGCGGCGCGCGGATCGCCATTGGCAAGGCCGAGATCGGCATCGACGACACCAACCAAGGTCATGTTCGGGAAATTGTGGCCCTTGGCGACGAGTTGCGTGCCGATGACGATATCGGCCTCGCCATTGGCGATGGCTTCCAGCTCCAGCCGCAGCCGCCGCACGCCGCCCATCAGATCCGACGACAAAACGATGGTGCGCGCATCCGGGAAATGTGTGACGACCTCCTCGGCGATGCGCTCGACGCCCGGCCCGCAGGCGACCAGATGATCGAGCGTGCCGCATTCCGGACAGGCTTCCGGACGGCGCTCATTGTGCCCGCAATGGTGGCAGACCAGTTGGCCGCGAAAGCGGTGCTCGACCAGCCAGGCCGAGCAGACCGGGCAACCGAAGCGGTGGCCGCAGACCCGGCACAGCGTCAGCGGCGCATAGCCGCGCCGGTTGAGGAACAAAAGCGATTGTTCCTTCCTCTCCAGCGTCCGTCGCATATGGTCGAGCAGCACCGGCGACAGGAAGCCGCCGCGCGCCGGCGGCGCGCGCCGCATGTCGATCGCTTTCAGGTCGGGAAGTGCCGCCTCGGCGAAGCGGGCGGACAGCACCGCCCTGGCGTAGCGGCCCTGGCTGGCATTGACGCGGCTCTCGACCGATGGCGTCGCCGATGCCAGCACCACGGGGAAGCCGCCTATATGGCCGCGCACGACAGCCATGTCGCGGGCATTGTAGAAGACGCGGTCTTCCTGCTTGTAGGCGGGGTCGTGCTCCTCGTCGACGACGATCATGCCAAGCTCCTTGAACGGCAGGAACAGCGCCGAGCGCGCGCCGGCCACGACCCGCACGCCGCCTTCCGCCACCTGCCGCCAGACGCGTTCGCGCATCCTCGGCGGCAGGTCGGAGTGCCATTCGGCGGGCTTGGCGCCAAAGCGCTGCTGGAAGCGTTCGAGGAAAGCATGCGTCAACGCGATTTCGGGCAGCAGGATCAGCACCTGCTTGCCCCGGTCGAGTGCCGCCGCCACCGCCTCGAAATAAACCTCCGTCTTGCCCGAACCGGTGACGCCGTCGAGCAGTGCGACGTTGAAGCCACCGCCCGCGACATTGGCTCGCAGCAGCCGTGCGGCTTCGTTCTGGTCGGGCATCAATTCCGGCGCGGCGTAGGCTGGGTCAGGCTCCGCCACCACGGGCCGCGGCGGGATCATCACCGTTTCGAACACACCTTGCGCCTTCAGCCCCTCGATTACCGTCGACGACACGCCGGCCGCATGGGCAAGGCCGGATCGCGTCCAGGCCAGTCCGCCTTCGGCCGTCTCCAGCACGCGGGCCCGCGCATCCGTCATCCGGTCCGGAACGGCCGCGGTTCGCTGCAATCCCTCGATCCACGGTTCCGGATCGAAGGCCTCCGGCGCCCTCAGCAGCATGCGCGCCACCATGCCCGGCGCCGACAGCGTATACTGCGCCACCCAGTCGACGAAACGGCGCATCGCCCGATCGATCGGCGGACAGTCGAAGACCTGTTCGATCGGGCGCAGCTTTTTCGCGTCGACCGTCTCGACCGCGCCGTCCCACACGATGCCGGCGACCTGGCGGGGGCCGAGCGGCACGCGCACGATCGAGCCCGGCACCACCCGCATGCCGGCGGGCACGGCATAGGTGTAGGGGCGTTCGGCCGGCATCGGCACCAGCACCGGTGCGGCTGCGACAAAGGGCGAATCTTCGATCATGAGGCGTGACCTTGCCCCGACTTTGCTCTAGATCAAAGGGCAACGCTGAACGTGCCTTCCCAAGCACGAGGAAATCGTCAGGAGACCGCCATGAAATTTTTTGCCGACACCGCCGACATCAAGGAAATCCGCGAACTGATTGATCTGGGGCTGCTCGACGGCGTCACCACCAACCCGTCGCTGATTCTCAAATCGGGCGGCAAGATCTCCGAGGTCACCAAGCAAATCTGCGACATCGTCGAAGGTCCGGTTTCGGCCGAGGTCGTAGCCACCGAATACAAGCAGATGATGGCGGAGGCCGAGGTGCTGGCCAAGATCGCGCCGAATGTCGCCATCAAGGTGCCGTTGACGCTGGATGGATTGAAGGCCTGCAAGACGATCCGCACCCAGATGAACCGCATGGTCAATGTCACGCTCTGCTTCTCGGCCAACCAGGCGCTGCTCGCCGCCAAGGCAGGCGCCTCCTTCATCTCGCCCTTCGTCGGCCGCATCGACGATACCGGCTCGGACGGCATGGAAGTGATCCAGGAGATCCGTCAGATCTACGACAATTACGATTTCCAGACCGAGATCCTGACGGCTTCCGTGCGCACCGTGAACCACGTCAAGCAGGCGGCGCTCATCGGCGCCGATATCGTCACCGCGCCGCCCGCGACACTGAAGGCGCTGGTCAACCACCCGCTGACCGACAAGGGTCTTGCCGCCTTCCTCGCCGACTGGGCCAAGACCGGCCAGAAAATCGGCTGAGCGAGCTTATATCCGACACAAAAAAAGGCCGGGCAACCGGCCTTTTTTCGTGCGCTGCGGATCAAGAGGCCGGTCAGTCCGTGCCGTCATCCTCAGCTGCGGTTACCGGCGGGCGCCGGCCCATGATGATCTCGCGCTTGCCGACATGGTTTGGTGCACCGACCAGACCCTCCTTCTCCATGCGCTCGACCAGGGACGCGGCGCGGTTATAGCCGATGCCGAGGCGGCGCTGAATGTAGGACGTCGAGCACTTCTTGTCGCGCAACACCACCTTGACCGCCTCGTCATAGCTGGTATCGCCGTCCTCCGCCGCAACGGCGCCCTTGTCGAAGACCGCGCCCTCATCGCCTTCGTCTTCCTCTTCATCCTCGTCGGCCGTCACGGTTTCCAGGTATTCGGGGCGACCCTGCGCCTTCAGATGCGCCACGACATGCTCGACCTCCACGTCGGAGACAAACGGGCCGTGCACGCGGGCGATGCGCCCGCCGCCCATCATATGCAGCATGTCGCCCTGACCCAGCAGCTGCTCGGCGCCCTGCTCGCCAAGGATGGTGCGGCTGTCGATCTTGGAAGTGACCTGGAAGGAAATCCGGGTCGGGAAATTGGCCTTGATCGTGCCCGTGATGACATCGACCGAGGGGCGCTGCGTCGCCATGATCAGGTGGATGCCGGCCGCGCGCGCCATCTGCGCCAGGCGCTGGATGGCGCCTTCGATCTCCTTGCCGGCGACCATCATCAGGTCGGCCATCTCGTCGACGATGACGACGATGTAAGGCATTGGCGCGAGGTCGATTTCCTGCTGCTCGAAGAGCGGCTCGCCGGTGCCTTTTTCGAAGCCCGCCTGCACGGTCATGACGACCGTCTCGCCGTTTTCGCGGGCAGCGGCGGCGCGCTGATTGTAGCCGTCGATATTGCGCACGCCGAGCCGCGCCATCTTGCGATAGCGGTCCTCCATCTCGCGCACCGCCCATTTGAGCGCGGTAACGGCCTTTTTTGGATCGGTGACGACCGGGGTCAGAAGATGCGGGATGCCGTCATAGACGGAGAGTTCGAGCATCTTGGGATCGACCATGATCAGCCGGCATTCCTCCGGCTTCAGCCGGTAGAGCAGCGACAGGATCATCGTGTTGATGGCAACCGACTTGCCGGAACCGGTGGTGCCGGCAACGAGCAAGTGGGGCATCTTTGCCAGTTCGGCGATGACAGGCTCACCGCCGATCGTCTTGCCGAGGCAGAGCGCCAGCTTGCAGCCGGTCTTGCGGAAGCCCTCCGATTCGATCAGCTCGCGGAAATAGACGGTTTCGCGCGCCTCGTTCGGAAGCTCGATGCCGATGACGTTGCGGCCCGGCACGACGGCGACGCGCGCCGAGATCGCCGACATGGAGCGGGCGATGTCGTCGGCAAGACCGATGACGCGGGAGGATTTGACGCCCGGAGCCGGCTCGAATTCATAGAGGGTGACGACCGGGCCGGGTCGAACATGGATGATCTCGCCGCGCACGCCAAAGTCCTCGAGCACGCTTTCCAGAAGGTCGGCATTCTGCTCGAGCCGCTCCTGCGACATGTAGAAGCCTTGTCCCTCCGGCGGCTGCTGCAACAATTCTTCCGAGGGAAGTTCGTACGTCTCGCCCGTCGCGGTCGGCACGATCCTGCGGACCAGTGGTGCTCGCGACGATGCGCGCGCGGCCGGAGCCGGTACGGCTTGCTCCAAACTTTGCGTGACCAGTGCCGGAACGGCATTGCTTGCGACGGCGGGAATTGCGGCCGGAGTCCGGGCTTGCTGCGGCACGCGGTTCGCCGCCGGCTGAACCGCGGCCTGGTTGGAGTTGGCCGGACGGACATCCGGCGCGGCGGACGGAGCTGGCGACCCCGGAAGGCATTCGATGACACGGAACAACGCGGTCGGATCGGCCGTTGGCGCGTGGCGGTTGTCGATCCGCTCGGTGACCACAGGCGCGGTCGTGCGTGCAACCGGAACGGCCCGCGGCGCGGGTGACGGGCCTTCGACCAAATAGGGCGCCATGACCTCGAAAAAGACGTGATCCGACAGATAGGGCCAGCGCACATTTTCGCGGCTCGGCGTCTTGACCGGGGCTGTCGCTGCTTGGGCGGACGCTGCCGGTGCGGATGCCCGCGCCGCCGCAGTCATCCTGTGGCCCGCAGGCGTAGCGGCGGCCCGCGCCTTTTCGCCGGCATGCCCTGACGGAACCGGCGCCGGGGCCGGTTGCACCACGGCTCTGTTGCCGACGGGCGGCCTGGCGGCGCCCGAAGAAAGGTTTCGGCTTGGTATTGGCGCCGATGAAGACGTCCCAGCCGCGGTGGATTGGCCAGGTGCCTGCGGTGCTGGTGATTCGCTTTGCTCGACGGCAATCGCCTGGTCCCGCGGACGGCGCGTGCTGGCTTCATAGTCCGGCGTGCGCGTAAACCGCACATTGGGCGCCAGGAAGAAATAGTCTTGCCAGGCAGGGCTTTCGTTGCCGCCGAGATCGACAGGGGATGGGGAAGGGCCGGCTCCTGCTGCTCTTGCCCGCTGGCTGTCCGCCTTGTTGTCCACACCCGTGAAACGCTTCACCCCGGGGTCATCGGGCGACGCTGCCTTCAATGAACTGACCCGAGGAAAACGCTTGGATTCCATGCTCAAGACTCACGCTGAAATGTCTGCTGAGCAATAGAGAGCGAGTGGTTAACAGTTGCTTCCCGTCGGCCCCCCAAGAGCGGCGAAGCGTGACTTTCACAGCGGTGTCGGACGATCGGACCCGTGCGGCCGATCGTCATCCCACGATCGTCAACACACCCGCGTGCTTCGGCTAAAGGCGAACGGAGAACCGGCTCCGGAGCCGTGGCAAAGGCGGCCTTCAGGCACCAGATTGTTATGCCACCATGAAACGGAGAGCGGCGCTAACCGGCCGTCTTGCCGTGCCGTGCGAGATCCTGGGCGATGGACAGTTGCAGCGCGTTGGCAAGCTCGCGCGCGGCGCGGTTCTCGGCATCGATCTGTGCCCGGTACGCGGCGAATTCCTGGCGCGGCCTGTCGAAGGACGAAGTGATCGCCCGCTTGCCGGTCGCGATCACCGCCCCGGTTTTGGCATCGGTCAGCCTGTAGCCGGCGGTCAGCGTCACCGAACCGGCGGTCGGCTCGTCCTGGTCGGTTCCGACCTGCACGAGCGCCGAGGATTCAACGGCTTCGGTCACGCCGAGGTCGAGCGAGTAGGCCGGCGATGCCGGTTCGCCGGCGCCGCGCCCAAATCCGAAGATCAAATTGTTGCGCACCTGCTGGCCGTAACGCGTCCTGACCGGTTTGATGGCGATCGACGCCAGTTCGGCATTGGCGCTCGAGCCGGTCGACAGCGGCGCGCTCGAGTAGAGCGGCCGCACCTGGCAGGCCGAAACGAGCGCAAGCGAGCCGACAAGGCCGGCAAGCGCGGCACGGCGCAGCAAACGGCTCAGCTCTGTCTTTTCCCGATCAGGCAACGACATTGACGATCCTCTGCGGCACGATGATCACCTTGCGCGGAGCCTTGCCTTCGAGCGCCTTCTGCACGAAGTCGAGAGCGAGCACGGCTTTTTCGACCGCACCTTGGTCCGCGTCGCGGGCAATTGTCAAATCCCCGCGCTTCTTGCCGTTGACCTGGACCGGATAGGTGACCTCATTGTCGACGACCAGCGCCGGGTCGAAGATCGGCCACGGCCGTTCGGCGACCAGATCGGCACCGCCGAGCGCCTCCCAGCATTCCTCGGCCAGATGCGGCATGATCGGCGCGATCAGGTGCACGAGCACCTCCACGGCCTCCCGGCAGGCGCCTTTGAGCGCGGCATCGGCCTTGCCTTCGGCCACCTCATTGAGCGGCGTGGTCAGCACGTTGGCGAGTTCGTAGATGCGGGCGATGGCGCGGTTGAATGCGAGTTTCTCGATGTCTTCGCCGACCGCTTTCAGGATCTTGTGCGTGGCCTTGGAAACCGCCCCGGCTTCACCGCCACCGCCCGCTATGGGTGCGATGCCGGCCAGCGATTCGGCCGCGGTCGAGACCAGGCGCCAGATGCGCTGCATGAAGCGATGCGCGCCGGCGGCGCCGTCGTCGGTCCATTCGACGTCGCGTTCGGGCGGCGAATCCGACAGCATGAACCAGCGCGCGGTGTCGGCGCCGTAGCCGTCGGTGATGTCTTCCGGGCTGACCGTGTTCTTCTTCGACTTCGACATCTTTTCCAGGGAGCCGATCTCCGCCGTCTCGCCCGTGGCGATCTCGACGGCGCGGCGCTTGCCGTCGACGTCCTCCAGCCGCACCTCGGTCGGCGCCAGCCAGCGCCCGTTCGATGCCGATCCCACGCGATAGGTCTCGTGCACCACCATGCCTTGCGTGAACAGGCCCTTGAACGGCTCGGCCAGGTCGAGATGGCCGGTCTCGCGCATGGCCCGGGTGAAGAAGCGCGAATAGAGCAGATGCAGGATCGCGTGCTCGATGCCGCCGATATACTGGTCGACGGCCAGCCACTCGTTCGCCGCCTTCGGGTCGGTCGGCTCGTTCGCCCAGGGCGCGGTGAAGCGGGCGAAATACCAGGACGAATCGACGAACGTGTCCATCGTGTCGGTTTCGCGCCGCGCATCCTTGCCGCATTGCGGGCATTTGACATGCCGCCAGGTCGGGTGGCGGTCCAGCGGGTTGCCTGGGCGGTCGAACTCGACATCGTCGGGCAGCTTCACCGGCAGGTCTGCCTTCGGCACCGGCACCACGCCGCAATCCTCGCAATGGATCATCGGGATCGGGCAGCCCCAGTAGCGCTGGCGCGAAATGCCCCAGTCGCGCAGGCGGAAGTTGACCTTGCGCTCGGCCATCGGCCGGTTGCCGATCGTCTTCTGCTCCAGCAGCTTCGCCACCTCGTCGAACGCCCGCTCCGGCTTCATGCCATCGAGGAAGCGCGAATTGATCATCACGCCGTCGTCGACATAGGCTTCCTTGATGACCTGGAAGGTCTTGGGATCAGCCCCTTCCGGCATCACCACCGGGATCACCGGCAGGCCGTATTTGTTGGCGAAGTCGAGGTCGCGCTGGTCGCCGGACGGGCAGCCGAAGATGGCGCCGGTGCCGTAGTCCATCAGCACGAAATTGGCGACGTAGACCGGCAGCGTCCAGTTCTCGTCGAACGGATGCACGACACGGATGCCGGTGTCGAAGCCCTTCTTCTCGGCCGTCTCCAGCGCCGCCACCGAAGTGCCCATATGGCGGACTTCGTCGATGAAGCTCGCCAGCGCCGGATTGGTCTCGGCGGCCTTCCTGGCCAGCGGATGGTCGGCGGCGACCGCCATGAAGGAGGCGCCGAAGATGGTGTCGGGCCTGGTCGTATAGACTTCCAGCTCCTGCTCGCCGGCGACGGGAGCCGCCAGCGGCCAGCGGATCAGCAGACCTTCCGAACGGCCGATCCAATTGTGCTGCATCAGCTTGACCTTCTCGGGCCATTCGTCGAGGCGATCGAGCGAATCCAGGAGATCCTGCGCAAAATCGGTTATCCTGAAGAACCATTGCGTCAGCTCGCGTTGTTCGACCAGCGCGCCCGAGCGCCAGCCGCGCCCGTCGATGACCTGCTCGTTGGCGAGCACCGTCATGTCCTCCGGATCCCAATTGACCTTCGAGGATTTGCGCGTCACCAGGCCTTTCTCGACAAAGTCGAGGAACAGCATCTGCTGGCGGTGGTAGTAGTCGACATCGCAAGTCGCGAATTCGCGCGCCCAGTCCAGCGACAGGCCCATGACCTTGAGCTGTTCGCGCATGGTGGCGATGTTCTGGTAGGTCCATTCCTTGGGATGGACCTTGTTCTGCATCGCCGCGTTCTCGGCCGGCATGCCGAAGGCGTCCCAGCCCATCGGATGCAGCACGTTGAAACCCTTGGCCCGCTTGTAGCGCGCCACCACATCGCCCATCGTATAGTTGCGCGTATGCCCGATATGGATGCGTCCCGATGGATAGGGGAACATCTCCAGCACGTAGTATTTCGGGCGCGGATCATCGTTGTGCGCCTCAAACAGCTTCCTGTCGGCCCAGGCCTTCTGCCATTTGGGCTCTGACGCGCGCGGATTGTATCGTTCGGTTGCCATGGGACGTTTTTCACTTAAAAAGCATGCGGACTGCGGGCGACAGCTCGGCAGTCCATTGGATGTGGTCCGGGTGTTCACCATGGTTTGGCAAACCCGTCAACCATATGGGTATCGCGTCTGGAAAAAACGCGGTCAAAACAGCGGGATTTGGACATGGGCGACGCCGTTCAGCAGGTTTTAGCGGTCAAGGCGAAGATCGCCGCCGCCGAGCGCGAAGCCCGGCGCGACGCTGGCGCAGTGACGCTGGTCGCGGTTTCCAAAACCTTTGACGCCGCCGACATCAGGCCCGTCATCGAGGCAGGTCAGCGCGTCTTCGGCGAGAACCGGGTGCAGGAAGCGCAGGGCAAGTGGCCGGCGCTGAAAGAGGCTTTCCCCGATGTCGAACTGCATCTGATCGGACCGCTGCAATCGAACAAGGCCAGGGAAGCCGTGGCGCTGTTCGACGTCATCGAGACGGTCGATCGCGAGAAGATCGCCGCCGAACTCGCCAAGGAGATCGCCCGGCAAGGCCGGGCGCCAAAGCTCTACGTCCAGGTCAACACCGGCTCCGAGCCGCAGAAGGCCGGCATCGAGCCGCGCGACGCCGTGACCTTCGTCGCCCGCTGCCGCGATGTCCACGGCCTCGCCATCGAAGGCCTGATGTGCATTCCGCCGGCGGACGAGAACCCCGGCCCGCATTTCGCCCTGCTGGAAAAATTGGCGCGGGAGGCAGGCGTCGCCAAACTGTCGATGGGCATGTCCGGCGATTACGAGACGGCCATCGCCTTCGGCGCCACCAGTGTCAGGGTCGGTTCGGCGATCTTCGGCAGTCGATAAAACCGTCCGCCCTGGGTTGGCCCTGTCGTCTGTGAGTTCTAAGCCTGTGATACACAGACGGACTGAACACATCTTGCGAGTCAAGCGAGGAGTAGTCTTCTTGAGCTGGCAGCTGCGGGACGCAAGAAACAACCTCTCGAAGCTGGTAAGACAGTCGCGCGAAAAAGGGCCGCAAACCATTACGGTGCGAGGGCAGCCATCTGCCGTGGTGCTAGCGGTTGAGGACTACGAACGGTGGGTTGGCGCAAAGCCCTCCCTTGCGCAATATCTTCTCTCCGTCCTCGTCTGGGATGACGAATTTGTCGAGGAGGTCAATCGCCGCCCGAACACAATGATCCGAGCGGTCCATCTCTGACAAGTTTCTGTCACCGGCAAGATGGTCCAGTTCTACCGGCTGATTACGCCAGCGCTGGAAACGAAACGTACCGTTCCTATTTGATCTGTGTCATCACAAATCTCTGGAGCTTTCGCCATGCATTACAACCAGCTTGGAAATACGGGGATGTTCGTCTCCGAACTCTGCCTCGGCACCATGACCTTCGGTGCAGCCGGCCAGAATGCCCAATGGGGCCTGATCGCCAGTCTCGACCAGAAAGGCGTCAACGAGATCGTCGGCCGCTCGCTCGCCGCCGGGGTCAATTTCTTCGACACGGCCGATGTCTATTCCTTCGGCGAATCCGAGCGCCTGCTCGGCCAGTCGCTCAGGGATCTCGGCGTTGACAGGTCGAGCGTGGTCGTCGCCACCAAGGTTCACGGCGCCATGGGCGAAGGCCCGAACCAGCGCGGCTCCTCGCGCGGCCACATCATGGACTCGGTCGATGCCAGCCTGGAACGGCTGCAGCTCGATCATATCGATCTCTATCAGTTGCACGGAACCGACGCGGTGACGCCGATCGATGAGACGCTCAGGGCACTGGACGATCTCGTCGCCAGCGGCAAGGTCCGCTATGTCGGCGTATCCAACTGGCAGGCCTGGCGCATCGCCAAGGCGCTTGGCATAGCCGACCGCAAGGGCTTTGCCCGCTTCGAGACCATCCAGTCCTATTACTCGATCGCCGGTCGTGATCTCGAGCGCGAGATCGTGCCGCTGATCAACGAGGAGAAGCTCGGTCTTATGGTCTGGTCGCCGATGGCCGGCGGACTGCTGTCCGGCAAATACGGCCCTGGTGCGCCCGGCAATGGCGAGGGCCGCCGCGCCTCCTTCAACTTCCCACCGGTCAACGAGGACCGCGCCTGGGCGGCGGTCGCGGTCATGCGCGAGATCGCCAAAAAGCATGACGTCAGCGTCGCTACCGTGGCACTAGGCTATGTCCTGGCCAAGCCCTTCGTGATGAGCGTGATCATCGGCGCCAGCCGCATGGATCAGCTCGAACAGAACCTTGCCGCCACGAACCTCAAACTTGATACCGATGATCTCGCCAGACTGGACGAGGTGAGCGCGCTGCCGGCCGAATATCCCGGCTGGATGCTGGAGCGGCAGGCGGCCGGCCGGCGGCCGGCGCCGTTCGTGCCGAAGGCCTGATCGCTTTTCGAGCTTGCTTCGAAGCCGCGTGCCTTAGGTACGCGGCTTCTCAGTTAGAGCAATTCCAAGAAAAGTGTGTGCGGTTTTCTGTCCAGAATTGCGTCAAAACAAAGAGTTAGAGCGGTTCGCCGTTTCCACGAAACGGTGAACTGCTCTAGAGGCGAACGGCCTCCGAGAGAAAATCGAGAAAAGCCCGCACCCGCGCAGGCAGATGCTTGCCCTGGCCGACATAGACGGCATGGGTGGCCTCCTCGTCGCCTGGGTTGAATTCCTCCAGCAACGGGACGAATGCCCCGGCGTCGATGTCCGGCTGGACATGCCAGCGCGCCAGCCTAGCGATTCCGCCTCCCGCCAGCGCGATCCGCCGCATCGCCTCGCCGTCGGTCAGCGTTGCGTTTCCGACAACCGGGACGATGACCGGCGCACCTGCCGCATCGACAAAAGGCCAGCCGTCTATATGCCGCGCAAAGCCGAAGGCCAGCATATTGTGACGCCCGAGATCGGCCAGCGTGCGCGGCGTCCCACGCGCTTCGACATAGGAGGGTGCCGCGACCAGCACCATCCGGCTCTGCCCCAGTTTGCGCGCTACCAGCCGTGACTCGCGCAAGGGCCCGGCGCGTATCGCCACATCGGCGCGCTCCTCCAGAAGGTCGATCACGCTGTCTGTCAGCACGGCGTCGACGGAAATCTCGGGATAACGCTCCAGAAACCGAGGCAGCAGCGACATCAGCCGGTGGTGGCCGAACGGCACGTAGCTGTTGACCCTCAACCGGCCGCGCGGCGCCGCCCCGGCGGCCGCCTCGCGCTCGGCCGCGTCCATGTCGGCGAGGATGCGCATGCCGCTGTCGTAGAAAGCAGTGCCTTCCGGCGTCAGTTGCAGCTTGCGCGTCGAGCGGGTGACCAGCCGCGCGCCGAGCCTAGCCTCCAGCCGCGCGATCAATTTGCTCACCGCGGACGGGGTCATGCGCAAGGCACGTGCCGCCGCCGAAAAGCTGCCCGCCTCGACGACGCGCACAAACACTTCGATCTCGCCGGAACGATTGATGTCGGATCTCGCCATCTGTGAATCTATTTCACAGAAAGTATGCCTGGAGCAAGTCTGGTTCACATCGCATGGCCACACGATCTTCCCGGTCGGGGCGCGGCCTGGACAGGGCGCCCGTCACCGCCGAAGTGGAAACATCATGCCTCTCGCTCTCTATGCTCTCGCCGCCGGCGCCTTCGGCATCGGCGTCACCGAATTCGTCATCATGGGCCTGCTCATCGACGTCAGCAAAGATCTCGGCGTCTCGATCTCGGCCGCCGGCCAACTGATTTCCGGCTATGCGCTGGGCGTCGTCATCGGAGCACCTCTGCTGACGATCGCCACCGGCAACTGGCCGCGCAAGACGGTGCTTCTGGCGCTGATGGCGATCTTCACCATTGGCAACCTGGCCTGTGCGCTGGCGCCTGATTATTGGACATTGATGGGCGCGCGCGTCATCACCGCCTTTGCCCATGGCACCTTCTTCGGCGTCGGCTCGGTGGTCGCCACCGGATTGGTCGCGCCCAACAAGAAGGCGTCGGCGATCGCGCTCATGTTCACCGGCCTGACCATCGCCAACATTCTCGGCGTTCCCTTCGGCACCTGGCTCGGCCAGGCTTTCGGCTGGCGCGCCACCTTCTGGGCGGTGACCGCGGTCGGTCTCGCGGCCTTTGCCGTCATCCTGGCACTGGTGCCGCGCAATCGGACAGCTCCCGAGAAGAGCGACCTGCGCGCCGATCTCGCCGTGCTGCGCCGTACGCCCGTCCTGCTCGGCTTCGCCACCACCGTTCTCGGCTATGCCGGCGTCTTCGCCGTCTTCACCTATATCGCCCCGTTGCTGACCGAGATCAGCGGCTTCAAGGAAGCGGCCGTTTCGCTGATCCTGCTCGTCTTCGGCGGCGGCCTCATCGCCGGCAATATCGCCGGCGGCAAGATCGCCGACCGCTGGCTGGTGCCGGCGGTGCTCGGCAGTCTTGTGGTGCTCGCCCTGGTTCTGGCGACCATGAGCTTTGCTATCCACAGCCAGGTGTTGGCCGTGATCTATGTCGGCCTGCTGGGCGCCGCCGCCTTCGCCACCGTGGCGCCTTTGCAGATGTGGGTGCTGGAAAAGGCCCAAGGTGCTGGCCAGAGCCTCGCCTCGTCCTTCAACATCGCCGCCTTCAACCTCGGCAACGCGGCCGGCGCTTGGCTCGGCGGCGCGGTCATTGCCCAAGGTCTTGGCCTGGGTTCGCTCACCTGGGTCGCCGCGCTGCTGCCGGTCGCGGCACTCGCCGTGGCGGGACTGGCCCTGCGTCTCGACCGCGGCACCGCGCTCGGCGCGCCCGTCTGCGTTCGGTCGTGAAGCTCGCCGGCAAAGCCGGATCGATTCGACTTCTTTCAAAATCACAAGGAGTAAGAAAATGGACTATCGAAATCTTGGCGCATCGGGCCTGAAGGTGCCGGTGCTCTCGTTCGGAGCGGGAACCTTCGGCGGTTCCGGCCCGCTGTTCGGCGCATGGGGCAACAGCGACGCCAGGGAAGCGCGGCGGCTGGTCGACATTTGCCTCGAGGCCGGCGTCAATCTGTTCGACACCGCCGATGTCTATTCGAACGGCGCCTCGGAAGAGGTGCTCGGCGAGGCGATCAAGGGCCGGCGCGATGCCGTGCTGATCTCGACCAAGACCTCGCTGCCGATGGGCGACGGGCCGGCCGACTATGGTTCCTCGCGTTCGCGGCTGATCAAGGCCGTCGACGCCGCGCTGAAGCGGCTCGGCACCGATTACATCGACCTGTTGCAACTGCACGCCTTCGATGCCGGCACGCCGATCGAGGAAGTGCTATCGACGCTGGACGGCCTCGTGCGCGCCGGCAAATTGCGCTATGTCGGGGTCTCCAATTTCTCCGGCTGGCAGGTGATGAAATCGCTCGGGCTGGCCGACAGGCACGGCTATCCGCGCTATGTCGCGCATCAGGTCTACTATTCGCTGGTCGGCCGCGACTATGAATGGGAGCTGATGCCGCTTGGCCTCGACCAGGGCGTCGGCGCGCTGGTCTGGAGCCCGCTCGGCTGGGGCCGCCTGACCGGCAAGATCCGTCGCGGCCAGCCTCTGCCGGAGAAAAGCCGGCTGCACGACACCGCGAGCTTCGGACCGCCGGTCGAGGACGAGCATCTCTACCGGGTCATGGAGGCCCTCGATGCAGTGGCGCAGGAGACAGGCAGGACCGTGCCGCAGATCGCCATCAACTGGCTGTTGCAGCGCCCCACCGTGTCGTCCGTCATCATCGGCGCCCGCAACGAGGAGCAGTTGCGCCAGAACCTCGGCGCCGTCGGCTGGGCGCTAACGCCGGAGCAGATCGGGAAGCTCGATGCGGCAAGCGAAGTCACCGCGCCCTACCCTTATTTTCCCTATCGCCGCCAGGAGGCCTTCGCCCGGCTGAGCCCGCCGGCGGTTTGAGCGTGTCCGATTGCTAGAGCCGAAGATTAGCGGGGCGGCGCCCCCCTCTGTCCTGCCGGACATCTCCCCCACGGGGGGAGATTGGATGTCACCTCGGCTTTCGCCAATTTCCAACGTGAAGGGATGGCGCTGTTAGCAAAGCTGCCGATCTCCCCCCCCGGTGGGGGAGATGTCCGGCAGGACAGAGGGGGGCGCCGTAGAGTGCCGACCTTACGGCCTCGGAGCAGCGGCCCCTAATGCAGCACGAATTCGCCGTCCACCTTGCGCCACTCGTTGGGCGCGATGAGCTTCTGGTGCGTGTAGCTGACCGAATGCAGCGGCCCCTCGAGCTTGGTCTTCCAGAACTCGATGAAGCGGATCAGCACCGGAAACTTCGGCGCGATGTCGTAGTCCTGCCATATGAAGCTCTGCAACAGATGCGGATGGTCTGGGAAATGATAAAGGATATTGGCCGTAGTCAGGCCATAGCCCCGCAGCATCAGGTCCATTTCAAGCTGGTCGCGCATTTTTGCTCCCCGGGTTGATTCTCCTTCCTCCCAACAATGGATTGTGCGCGCGGTTGCTTAACCGTCTATTGATTTTTTCTTGATCGAAACCGGCTTTAGCACGCGAAAACATGAAGTTAGCAGCGGTCCGGTGCAAGTGCTGACAGCAGCCGCGGACCCATGTGCGGCATCCCGCCGCGCAAACCCAACGTCTAATGTTGCCGTCATCGCGGAACTGTTAATAATGCGCGCGAATTCGCGGCCGCGTCGCCGCGATCCCGCTGGCGGTTCAAGCCGGCGTTAGTTTCGGGAGGAAAAGCAGGAAATGTCCGAGGTTCATGTCCACCGCGTTCAGCCGGCCTGGAAGAAGAATGCGCTGATCGACAACGACACCTATCTCAAATGGTACGCCGACAGCGTGAAGAATCCGGACAGGTTCTGGAGCAAGCACGGCAAGCGCATCGACTGGTTCAAACCCTTCTCCAAGGTCAGGAACGCCTCCTTCGACGGCAAGGTCTCCATCAAATGGTTCGAGGACGGCCAGACCAATGTTTCCTACAACTGCATCGACCGCCACCTGAAGAAGCGCGGCGACCAGACCGCCATCATCTGGGAAGGCGACAACCCCTACGACGACCGCAAGATCACCTACAATGAGCTCTATGCGCATGTCTGCCGCTTCGCCAACGTGCTGAAGAAGCACGGCGTCAAGAAGGGCGACCGCGTCACCCTCTATATGCCCATGATCCCGGAAGCGGCCTATGCGATGCTCGCCTGCACGCGTATCGGCGCCATCCACTCGGTCGTCTTCGGCGGCTTTTCGCCCGACGCGCTCGCCGGCCGCATCGACGATTGCAAGTCGACCATCGTCATCACCGCTGACGAGGGCCTGCGCGGCGGCAAGCCGATCCCGTTGAAGGAGAACACCGACAAGGCGATCGAGATCGCGGCAAAAGCCGGTACCAGGGTCGAAAAGGTAGTGGTGGTCCGCCGCACCGGCGGCAAGATCGGCTGGGCGCCGGGCCGCGACGTCTGGTACCACGAAGAGGCCGCGACCGTTAAGGCTGAGTGCAAGCCGGAGAAGATGAAGGCGGAGGATCCGCTGTTCATCCTCTATACGTCGGGTTCGACCGGCAAGCCGAAAGGCGTGCTGCACACCACGGCGGGTTATCTCGTCTACGTCTCGATGACGCACCAATATGTCTTCGACTATCATGAAGGCGACATCTACTGGTGCACCGCGGATGTCGGCTGGGTCACCGGCCACAGCTACATCGTCTACGGGCCGCTCGCCAACGGCGCCACCACGCTGATGTTCGAGGGCGTGCCCAACTACCCCTCGCAGTCGCGCTTCTGGGAAGTCATCGACAAGCACCAGGTCAACATCTTCTACACCGCGCCGACGGCGCTGCGCGCCCTGATGGGCGCCGGCGACAACCATGTGAAAAAGGCCTCGCGCAAATCGCTGCGCGTGCTGGGGTCGGTCGGCGAACCGATCAATCCGGAGGCCTGGGAGTGGTATTTCAACGTCGTCGGCAACGCCAAGGTGCCGATCGTCGACACCTGGTGGCAGACCGAGACCGGCGGCATCATGATCACGCCGCTGCCGGGCGCCACCGACCTCAAGGCTGGCTCGGCCACGCGGCCCTTCTTCGGTGTCAAGCCGCAACTGGTCGACGGCGAGGGCAAGGTGCTTGAAGGAGCCGCCGACGGCAATCTATGCATCACCGAGTCCTGGCCCGGCCAGATGCGCACCGTCTATGGCGATCACGACCGCTTCGTGCAGACCTATTTTTCGACCTACAAGGGCAAGTACTTCACCGGCGACGGCTGCCGCCGCGATGCCGACGGCTATTACTGGATCACCGGCCGGGTCGATGACGTCATCAACGTCTCCGGCCACCGCATGGGCACGGCCGAGGTCGAATCCGCATTGGTCAGCCATGACAAGGTTTCGGAAGCCGCCGTCGTCGGTTATCCCCACGACATCAAGGGCCAGGGCATCTACTGCTACGTCACGCTGATGGCCGGCGAGACGCCGAGCGAGGACTTGCGCAAGGAACTCCTCGCCCATGTCCGCAAGGAGATCGGCGCCATTGCCACGCCCGACAAGATCCAGTTCGCACCCGGCCTGCCCAAGACCCGCTCGGGCAAGATCATGCGGCGCATCCTGCGCAAGATTGCCGAGGACGATTTCGGCGCCCTTGGCGATACCTCGACGCTCGCCGATCCGGCCGTCGTCGACGACCTCGTCGCCAACCGCCAGAACAAGAAAGGCTGACACCGGCCATGGCCGCGATAGGCAGCGTTGCCGAACTCTGGCGCTATCCGGCGAGTTCGCTCGCCGGCGAACGCCTGGAGACGATCGCGGTCGGCACCGAGAGCATCGAGGGCGACCGCATGTTCGGCCTAGTCGATGCCTCCGACAATGAGATCGCCCGTCCCGATCGCGAGCCGAAGTGGCACAAGGTGCCGCGCATCCGCACCCGGCTGACTGGCGACCGCAGGCTCGAGATCGCGATTCCCGGCGCAGATTGGCTGGCGGCGCCCGGCGCCGAAAGCGACCGTGCCGTTTCCGACTATCTAGGCTTTCCGGCCTCGATCCGTCCGTTCGGCCTGGAGAACGCTCCGCCGGCCTATTCCGGCCCGTTGACCGAGGCGCGCTACCGCAAGGCGCCGATCCATCTGTTGACCACCGCCTCCCTGGCGCGCCTGAAGGCGCTGCATCCGCAAGGCACTCCCGATCCGCGCCGCTTTCGTCCCAACATCGTCATCGACATGGCGGCGGTCGAAGGCACTTTCCCCGAAACCGAATGGATCGGCAGGAAACTCGCCGTCGGCGACCTGCTGTTGACCATTTCCGAGCCGTGCCGCCGCTGCGGCTTCACCATCATCGCCCAGGACGGTTTCGACGACGATCCGGCGATCCTGCGCAATCTGGTGCGTCATAACGCGCACAATCTCGGCGTCTACTGCACCGTCGACCGCGCGGCCAGCGTCAAGGTCGGCGACGGGATGCGATTCGCCTGAATTACCGGTAAAGGTCCGCCCGCGTCGGCGGCAAGCCGCTCGGGCCCCGCGTCCGCTTGGTGGCGACCGTCTGGAAAATCTGCGCCGAGGCACGATCGAAGGCGAACGAACAGCCGGCCAGGTAAAGCAGCCACAGCCGCGCCTTGGCTTCTCCCACTTCGGCGATGGCCTCGTCGAAGCGCGCATGCAGGCGCTCTGCCCACAGCCGGCAGGTGCGGGCGTAGTGCTCGCGCAGATTCTCGACGTCGTGGACGAGGAAGCCGTGTGCTTCCAGATTGCCGCACGTCATGCCGATCGTGTCGATCTCGCCACCCGGGAAGATGTATTTGATCAGCGCCTTGTATTCCGAGCCCTTGCGCAAGGTCTTCTTCATGCTGCCCTTGCTGCGCCTGGTGATGGCATGATGCAGATAGATGCCGCCCGGCTTGAGCAGGCGATGGACGGTCGAGAAGTAGGCGGCGTGGTTGGTCAGCCCCAGATGCTCGAACATGCCTATCGAGGATATCTTGTCGAAGCTTCCAGTGAGCTCGGCATAGGATTTTATCTCGATTGTGATCCGGTCCTCCAGCCCCTCGGCCCGAATGCGTTCGCGGGCGAGTCCGGTCTGGGCCTCCGACAACGAGACGCCATGGCCGACGACGCCATGATGCTTCGCCGCATGGATCAGCATCGCGCCCCAGCCGCAGCCGATATCGAGCAGGCGGTCGCCAGGCTTCAGCCGGAGCTTGCGGCAGATATGCTCGAGCTTGTCGGCCTGGGCCTGGTCGATGTCATTGGCGAAATCCTTGAAATACCCGCAGCTGTAGACCATGCGCTCGTCGAGGAAGAGCCGGTAGAAGGCGTTCGATATGTCGTAGTGATGCTGGATCGCCTGCTTGTTGGAGCCGCTGACAAAGGGATTTTGCCCGGCGAGATCGGCGCGTTGCGTCATCTGCCTTCGCGAGAACAGCACGGCCGGCAGGTCGCGCATGATCGCGAGCTTCGGCAGCGCCTTGAACCGCAGCTTGCCTCGTGAAGGCAGCGCGTAGAGGTCAAACAGCGACCCCTCCTCCACGTCGACCGCCTTGGAAATCCACATCTCGACCAGCGTCGAGAAATTTGGCCGGCGGGCCAGTTGCCAGACGATGTCCTGGTCGTTGATGGCAAGCACCGGGCCGCCGGCCGGACCGATGCGCTCGCCGGTCCAAAGCCTGACGGCAAAGCCCGGCTTCAACGCCTCGACGACCGTGCGAACGATGCGTGCTGCTCTTCCGGTAGCGTCCATGCCGTCCCCCCTGCATTCGGTAGGCCGATCTTGTCCGCTTGAACCCCTGGCCGCAACCCGCTTGCACGAAAGGACGCGGCCAAGCCGGAAAAACGTCTTTTTCCATCCGGCGTCTTGTCTTTTGCTGCAACGCACCCCATCATCAGTGCGTGTTCAACAAACTGAAAGGAGGTGATCCGATGTCGAGTGATTTCGTTTTCCAGAACGTGGCCTCAGCGGATTGCACTTTCGGGAAGCAGTCTTCCCGTTAAGGCGCGAGATGCGCGGCGGGCGACCCCTCGGGTTGCCGCCAGGAGCCGCGCCATGGACGGAAACACGGAAGGCCGCCGGCTTCGAAAGAAGCGGGGGCCTTTTCCTTGTGCGGCCTACTGCGTCAGCGCGACCTTTTCGGTGTTGCGGATGATTTCCTGAAAGGCGGCGTCCAATTCCACCCCGGTCGACACCTCGAAATAGTGTTTTTGAGCGGTGGAGGCATCTTTCGACGAACAGTCCTTCAGCACCGCCTTTGCCTGATCCCGCTCGGTTGCCGACATGTCCTTGTTGTTCAGGTCGAAGCCGATGGTGAAAATTTCGATGCCGTCATTTTTCATGTTGCCGCACAGCGTTTCGGCGTTGCCGCGCGCAAGATTGCCCTGGCTGTTGTAGCGGCCCCCGGCACCGGCGAAGGCGGTATTGAACTGGCCATCGGTCATCAGGATCGCGACCTTGGCGATCTTCTTCGCGTTGACGTCCGAGGCGCCGTTGCCGAGGCCGGCATTCTTGATCGCAGCGCGCCATTGCGGCGACAGCATATAGTAGGTCCACTGAATGGCGATCGCGCCGGCGGTATAACCCTCAGCCTGGAAGTCGTCGATCGAACCAAGCAATGCGCCGGAATCGGCGGTCAGCGGGATCACTTCCGCATCGGGGCACTTGTTCATTCCGCCGCCATCGAGATGATCATCCCGGTTGACCAGGGCGTAGTACTTCTTGCCGTTCTTGTCCGTGCGAACAGCATCTGGGCCGTCGGCGCTCAAATCCGCGTCGCCATTTTTGTCCTTGCGCTCCGTGGCGCAATTATCGGGGCGTGGCATCGCCGCTCCGACAATGGAGATGTAGTCGCTGAAGGACGGCAGCAAATTTTTGCCCGTCTTGGCGACGAGAAGCGAACTGCCGGCGACGGGTGGCAGCTCAGAGCTCCCTGGCTTCTCGGCATAGACGTTTTCGGCCAGCTTGCCGGCGTTCACGCCGGATGCGTAAGGCACAATCGCGACGCGGATGCGGGGGTTCTTCGGATCCTGGTTCCGGAGCATCGTCCGAACGGCGTTTTTCGCTGCTGCTTTCAGATCGCCGATCTTGTCGACCTTGCCCCGCTTCGCCATCGAGCCTGTTATGTCGAGCATCATGGCCACCTCGATCTGCTTGTCCGAATAGAGCGCTGTCGTCGAGGCGGGAACGCGCTGCATGTCGCGCGTGCCGAACAGCGGGAAATAGAAGGCGACGTCGGCATGGGCCTCCGCCTGCACCGTCCTGGCGGTCCTGTCGACCGTCAGCCTGTCGAGCACGATCTGGTTGGCCTGCAGGATGCCGGCCGTGCTGTTGGCGTCGAGGAAGGCCTGCACCGATTTGTTGGCATCGGCCTCCTTGATGACGCCGGTCGTCAGGTCCCGCGCCGTCGACGTCACCGCGGCGTCGACCACGCTCTGCAGGCTCGATTTGGCGTTGTAGAGCTGGGTGATGTTGACGGCGAAGCCGACGCCCAGCGCCAAGACCGAGGCGGCGAATCCGAACAGGATGGCGAAATTCCCGCCGCGATGCCTGGCAAAGTCGCCGGCCGCGTCCACAAGACCCCCGAAAATCCGCATCGTTCTCTCTCCGCTCGCCCCGGCCTCGTCGCCGGGCGGATCGATGCAGGATTCCGGCCGGGCGCGGCCAGCGGCCGCGCACCAGGGACTAGACTCTTGTTTTTACTTCGCTTTCAAGGATGGAAAGGTGAATGACCAGTAAACGCCAATGCTGCGTTCGCGCGGCATTTACGAAGCGCTTACCAAGATCCTGCATGTCGCGGCACAGGGCGCGCGGCCGTGTCCCGCCGCGGCACAGCGGCACCTGTGCCAGAGCGAGGCAGTATGGGGATGCATGGAAACCCGGATCAGGCCAGCATCTGCGCGGTGACCGTCCTGTCGATGGCGTGGTAGGGCGGGTTGAACAGATTGTTCTCCTGTTCGTAGGTCCATACCTTGAACAGGCTGAGCCGGTGCGGGCCGAAACTGTGCAGCAACGGAACGTCGGTGGCATCGCGTCCGCGCGCGATGACGATGCGGCCGATCCTCGGAACATTGTGGCGGGGGTCGAACGTGTACCACTTGCCGTCGAGAAACACTTCCATCCATGCCGAGAAATCCATCGGCGCCGGATCGGCCGGCACGCCGATGTCGCCGAGATAGCCATTCACATAGCGTGCCGGAATGTTCATGCAGCGGCAGAGCGTGATCGCCAGATGGGCGAAGTCTCGGCAGACGCCGACCTGCTCCTCATGCGCCTGCGCCGCGGTGCGGGTCGAGCGGGCATAGCCATAGCCGAAGGACAGCCGGTTGTGGACGTAATCGACGATCGCCTGCACCCTCGCCCAGCCGGACGGCAAACGGCCGAAAAGCTCCCAGGCGAGCTGGCTCAGGTGATCGGTCTCGCAATAGCGGCTGCCCAGCAGATAAAACAGCACCTCGTCGGGCAGCTCTGCCACCGGCACCTCGCGTGCCAGCGTGTTGACCTCGTCCGTCTCGCCGCTGTCCTCGACCACGGCATCGTAGAGGATGCGAAAAGTGCCGGCGGGTGCGGTAAAGCGGCGGCACGAATTGCCATGCAAATCGCTGTAGAGCCTGGTCGGAACCGCGGGCGACGTCAGCATGCGCGTCTGCCGCTTGATGTCGGCCTGCCTGTCCCTGTGGATCTCGAGCATTGAAATCACCGGCGTGGCTCCAGCGCATTCAATGGCCATTTCGTAGCCGAGCCGAATCAGCATCGCGTCCCCCTTCGATGGTCGTGGAAAAGCAGCGAAGTTGAAACGCCGGAGGCGGATCGCGGTTCCCTGACTTGCGGAAAAGGGGACTGGCCGAAAAGGTGGCCGCGCGGCTTCCAATGCCGGCGCCGGGACGTTACCATCGGCGCTCCCTCGAAAGACCTCCCCGAAATCAAGGAAAATCATGTACGCAGGCAGAAAATTCGCCGCCTTCCTCTTCGACATGGACGGCACGCTCATCAATTCCATTGCCTCGGCCGAACGGGTGTGGAGCGACTGGGCGCGGCGGCAAGGGCTCGACGTCGCCGCCTTCCTGCCGACGATCCATGGCGTGCGGGCGATCGAGACGATCGCCGGTCTGGCGCTCCCGGGCGTCGATCCGGCGCATGAGGCCGACCTCTTGCTCAAGGCCGAAGCCGCCGATCTGGAGGGCATTGTTCAGATCGCCAGCGCCGCCGCGTTTCTCAACGCGCTCCCGCCGGGGCGCTGGGCGATCGTAACCTCGGCACCGCGCGAACTGGCGCTCTTGCGCATGAAGGCCGCCGGCATCCCCGTCCCTGCCGTGCTGATCGCGGCGGAAGATGTTTCACGCGGCAAGCCGGCGCCCGACTGCTTTCAGCTCGGCGCGACGCGGCTCGGTGTCGATGCGCGCGATTGCCTCGTGTTCGAGGATGCCCCGGCGGGCATCACGGCGGCCGAGGCGGCGGGCGCAGCGGTCATGGTCATAAACGCCACGCACCGGCATCCCCTGGCGACGCGGCATGCCGCGATCGCTGGCTACGACGCCATCGGCGTCACCGTCGACGAGCGGGGCTGGATCGCGCTCGAGCCGCAGCGGGCGGCGGCGGCGGCCTTCTAGGCTGTGGCGACACTCAAACACCCGATTGCCGGCAAATGAGCTGTTTGCTGGGCCGGCATATTAGAAATCGCTGGTCAGGCCCTTGATCTCCCAGTCGCCGTAGCGGCCGGGCTCCTTGCCGCCGCGGCCGCCGACTTCCTTCGGCACCGCGGCTTCCTTGCGGCGGTAGTCCTCGCGCCGCGCCGCGGCCTCTTCAAGCGCGCGGCGGGCGGCGGGCGTCAGCGTCTTCAGCCGCGCTTCGTCATCAGTGGCAGGTGTTTTACTGGTCTCGTCGTTCATGCGATATTCCGGCGGATTGAAACAGGCCGATTGAAACGGGTACCGGCGTTTCCCATCATATAGCGATGAGCCCACGAGGATCGACCCCCTTACATCACGACCAGGACGGGAGCAGACGATGAACACACTTCGCACCGCCATGCTTCTTGCCGCGATGACCGCGCTGTTCATGGGCGTCGGCTTCCTGATCGGCGGCACGGGCGGCATGATGATCGCCTTCCTGATCGCCGCCGCCACCAATCTGTTCAGCTACTGGAACGCCGACAAGATGGTGCTGTCGATGAACCGCGCCGTCGAGGTCGACGAGAAGAACGCGCCCGAATATTACGCCATCGTGCAGGCACTGGCCAAGCAGGCAGGCCTGCCGATGCCCAGGACCTACCTGATCGACAATCCGCAGCCCAACGCCTTCGCCACCGGCCGCAACCCGCAGAACGCGGCGGTCGCCGCTTCCACCGGCCTTTTGCAACGGCTGACGCATGAGGAAGTGGCCGCGGTGATGGCGCACGAGCTCGCCCACGTCCAGCACCGCGACACCTTGACCATGACGATCGTCGCGACCTTCGCCGGCGCCATCTCGATGCTTGGCAATTTCGCCTTCTTCCTCGGCGGCAACCGCGACAACAACAGCCCGTTCGGTTTTGTCGGCGTGCTGGCGGCGATGATCGTGGCGCCCTTTGCGGCGATGATCGTGCAGATGGCGGTCAGCCGCACCCGCGAATACGAGGCCGACCGGCGTGGCGCTGAAATCTGTGGACACCCGCTGTGGCTGGCCTCGGCGCTTGACAAGATCGCCCGGGGCGCCGAACGCATACCCAATCCGGATGCCGAGCGTAACCCGGCGATGGCTCATCTCTTCATCATCAACCCGCTGCACGGCGAGCGCATGGACAGTCTGTTCTCCACCCACCCGAGCACCGAGAACCGCATCGCCGCGCTGCAAGCGATGGCGCAGCGCATGGACGGTGGTGTATCGCGGTCCCCGCAGCGCCAGGCGCCAGTGCCGCCGCAGGCCGACGAGCCGCAATCGGCAGGACCGTGGGGCAAGCCGGCCGCGCCGGAACCGCCGGCAGAGCCCAAATCCAATCCATGGGGTCGCAATCCGACCGGGCCCAAGGGCCCGTGGTCGTGAGCGTGGCGGGCAGAGCACCTCGACGCACAGGTGGTCAGGAAGACAAAAAGGACGGCGAGTTCGTTGCCGGCCTTGCCGCCCGCAAAGCGGCGGCGCGCCTGCTGGCCGCTGTCATCGATGCGAGGACGCCGCTCGACGGCCTGACCGACCATGAAAACGGCCATCCGCAATACAAGGCGCTAGACCTGCGCGATCGCGGTCTTGTGCGCGCCATTCTGGTCACCGCGCTGCGCTATCGCATGACCATTGCCGGGCTGCTGGCGCGGCGTCTGGAAAAACCGCTGCCGGCCAATGCCACCGCGCTGTCGCATATTTTGCATGTGGCGGCCGCGCAGATCCTGTTCCTCGACATTCCAGACAGCGCCGCGGTCGACCTCGCCGTCACCCATGCCAAGTCCGATCCCCGCACATTGCGCTTTGCCGGCCTGGTCAACGGTGTGCTGCGCACGCTCGCGCGGATCAAGGAGGCTGAACTTCCAGAGGCCCTTGCTACCACCGACGAAGCGCCGAAATGGTTTTCCGACCGTTTGAAGGCCGCCTATGGCGTGGACGAGGCCGGACGGATACTCGCCGCCCACCGCCAGGAGGCCCCGGTCGATTTCTCGGTCAAGGCCGATCCGGAGCACTGGGCCGAAAGGCTCGGCGGCATTGCCCTGCCGACCGGCACGATTCGGGTGGAGAAGCTTGCCGGCCCGGTCACCGAACTGCCTGGCTTCGCCGAAGGCGCCTGGTGGGTCCAGGATGCCGCAGCCGGCCTGCCTGCCCGGTTGCTCGGTGATGTCGGCGGGCTTCGCGTCGCCGATCTTTGCGCCGCGCCCGGCGGCAAGACCGCCCAATTGATCGTGGCCGGCGCACGCGTCACCGCGATCGACACCTCGAAGAACCGGCTGGCGCGGCTGGCGCAGAATCTCGAACGCCTCCGCCTGTCGGCGGATATCGTGCAGGCCGATCTCCTCCAGTACGAGCCGGACGAGCTGTTCGACGCCGTCCTCCTCGACGCGCCCTGCTCCTCGACCGGCACGGTGCGGCGGCATCCCGACGTGCCATGGACCAAGACTGTGGCTGATGTCGAGAAGCTCGCCGATCTCCAGCGCCGGCTGCTCGCGCGCGCCGTCACCCTGGTTAAGCCGGGCGGAAGGATCGTCTTTTCGAACTGTTCGCTCGACCCACTCGAAGGCGAGGAGCTTTATCGTGGCTTCCTCGCCGCGACGCCTGGCGTCGTTGCCGACCCGCTTCGCGCCGGCGAGATCATCGGCATCGATCCCTTCCTGACGCAGGAAGGCACGCTGCGCACCACACCTGCCGACCTCGATCTCGGCTCGCCGCAACGTTCCGGTCTCGACGGCTTTTTCGCCGCGCGCATGCGTCGCGCCGGCTAGGGCAAGTCCACGAAAGCTGCGTGACGATTCTCCGTCCGGAATTGCGTGGAACAAGGATCTGGAGCGGAGTATGGATGCCCATCGGGCGCTGAACCGCTCAGGGGTTTAAGCATGGGAAGTTGCTGACTTTTTTGGGGAGCATCCGCGGCCAAGCCAGGCGCAGCGTCACCGCTCGCGGGAATTCGCCTTCGCATGAATCGTTGAATCAGATAAGCTTGCCCTTGGGATAGAGGACGATCAGGAGGGGTTTTGGCACTTGCTGCCGGCAACACGACGCGTCTGTGGGCGCTTGTCGCGAAGGAGTTTTGGCGCAAAACGCGCCGGCGCCTGCGTGCCGGACCGGTTTATCGCTGGCGCTATTCCGGCCGCACGCCCGAGCGGGTGCTGATCGCGCCGCCGGACCTGCGGCTGGCCGACCCGCAGATCGCGCTTGAGATCTACTATGGCCGCTATCCCTTGTCGGGACATATGGTCGAGACCGGCGGCAAGTCGCCCTTCCAGATCAGCGTTCCCAATTACGGCTGGCAGAAGACGCTGCATGGCTTTCGCTGGCTGCGTCACATGCGCGCCGCCGGCACCGAGCTTGCCGCCGCCAATGCGCGTGCGCTGGTGTCCGACTGGATCGCCACGCATGGAAACAACATTTCCGGCATTGCCTGGGAGCCCGGCACGGCCGCCAAGCGCATTATCGCCTGGCTGCAGCATTCCTCGATCGTGCTGCAAGGCGCTGAATTCCCGTTCTACCGCGCCTTCCTGAAATCGCTGGCCGTCCAGATCCGCTACCTCAGGTCGATGGCACGCGAAATGCCTGACGGCAAGGACAGGCTGCGCGCCCGCATCGCCCTCGCCTTCGCCGCCCTGTCGCTGCCGGCGCCCGCATCGGCGCTGCGCGGCGCCACCCGCAATCTCGCCGAGGAACTGGACCGCCAGATCCTTCCTGATGGCGGCCACATCTCGCGCAACCCAATGGCGGTGCTGGAAATCCTCGCCGACCTTTTGCCGCTGCGGCAGACCTACGCCAACCAGGCGGAAGCGCCGCCACAGGCTCTGATCGGCGCCATCGACAGGATGCTGCCGGCGCTGCGCTTCTTTCGCCACCAGGACGGCAGCCTCGCCCGCTTCAACGGCATGGGCGCCACCATCCATGACCGCATCGCCAGCATCCTGCGCCACGACGACACCGCCGGCTCGCCGCTGCTGCATGCACCGCATTCGGGCTATGAGCGGCTGTCCATGGGTGGCGTCACCGTCATCGCCGACACCGGCCTGCCGCCGCCCGTCCACGTCTCCAATGCCGCCCATGCCAGCTGCCTTGCGTTCGAGCTGTCGTCGGGCCGCCAGCATTACATCGTCAATGCCGGCATCGACACCTATGGCGCCGCCGAATTCCGGCCCCTGGCCCGCGCCACCGCCGCGCATTCGACCGCCACCATCAACGACACCTCGTCGGCGCGGTTCAGCCATTCGCTGCGCATCAACGATCTTCTGGGGTCGCCTTTGATCGGCGGCCCGCAGCATGTGCAGTGCAAGCGTATCGACCAGAAGGGCGTTCAAGGCTTCATCGCCCGCCATGACGGCTATATCCAGCGCTTCGGTTTCCTGCACGAGCGCGAGCTGAAACTGTCCTCGAACGGCAATGTGCTGACCGGCAGGGACCGCTTCCAGCGTCCTGGAGGTGCGGCGATCCGCAACAATGGCCGCGATTTCGTCACCGTGCGCTTCCACGTCCATCCCGACATCAACCTTTTGCAGGACGAGCATGACCGCCTGGTGCTGACCGCCGAGCAGGCCGACAGCTGGGTGTTCACCTGCACCGAGATGGTGCCGGAGGTCGAGGAATCGATCTACTTCGCCGGTCTCGGCGGCCCGCGCCGCAGCCGGCAGATCGTGCTTGCCTTCAAGCCGTCCGACATCGCCGAAGTCCACTGGCAGCTCACCCGCACCTCTATCGCCGGCTATCCCGAAAACAACTGACCGCGCCGGCGCTGACCGAGCTTGCGCCTTGATTTCCTGATCTCATATGATACGGCGCGGGCCTGCCCCTCCAGCCGTGAAAGCACGCCCATGGCCGTCGCCGCCAAGAACATTCCCGCTCCCGACCTCGTTCCCGTGCGTCGTGCGCTGCTCTCCGTCTTCGACAAGGCCGGCCTCATCGATCTCGCCAGGGCGCTCGCCGCTTCCGGCGTCGAGCTGGTGTCGACCGGCGGCACGGCAAAAGCGATCGCCGATGCCGGCCTGGCGGTTCGCGACGTCTCCGAGCTCACCGGCTTTCCCGAGATCATGGATGGACGCGTCAAGACCCTGCACCCGTCGGTGCATGGCGCCCTGCTCGGCGTGCGCGATGATCCCGATCACGCCGCGGCGATGCACAAATATGGCATCGAGCCGATCGACCTGGTCGTCTCCAATCTCTATCCGTTCGAGGAAGTCCGCCGCTCCGGCGCCGACTACGCGGCGATCGTCGAGAACATTGACATTGGCGGCCCGGCGATGATCCGCGCCTCCGCCAAGAACCACGCCTATGTCGCCATCGTCACCGATCCCGGCGACTATGCCTCCGTTCTCAATGCGCTGGAGATGAATATCGGCTCGCTTTCGCTGGATTTCCGCAAGAAGCTCGCGGCCAAGGCTTTTGCCCGCACCGCCAGCTACGACGCGGCAATCTCGGGCTGGTTCGCCGAGGCGCTGGAGATCGAGCACCCGACCTGGCGCGCCTTCGGCGGCAGGCTGGAAACCGTGATGCGCTATGGCGAGAACCCGCACCAGGGCGCCGGCTTCTATGTCAATGGCGACAAGCGGCCGGGCGTGGCCACCGCGCGCCAGCTCCAGGGCAAGCAGCTTTCCTACAACAACATCAACGATACCGACGCCGCCTTCGAGCTGGCCGGCGAGTTCGACCCGGCGCGCTCGGCCGCCGTCGCCATCATCAAGCATGCCAACCCGTGCGGCGTCGCCGAGGGTTCGACGCTGAAGGCGGCCTACGCCAGGGCGCTGGCCTGCGACCCGGTCTCGGCCTATGGCGGCATTGTCGCTGTCAATCGCATCCTTGACGCGGAGGCGGCCGAAGAGATCGTGAAGACCTTCACCGAGGTCATTATCGCGCCCGGCGCCACCGACGAGGCGGCAGCGATCGTGGCCGCGAAGAAGAACCTGCGCCTGCTGGTCGCGGGCGGCCTGCCGGATCCGCGCGCGATCGGCACAACCGTCAAATCCGTCGCCGGCGGCCTGCTGGTGCAGGGCAGGGACAACGCCGTCGTCGACGACCTCGAACTGAAGGTGGTGACGAAACGGGCGCCGACGCCGGCCGAACTGGCCGACCTGAAATTCGCCTTCCGCGTCGCCAAGCACGTCAAATCGAACGCCATCGTCTACGCAAGGGACAGCGCCACGGTAGGCATCGGCGCCGGACAGATGAGCCGCGTCGATTCCTCGCGCATCGCTGCCCGCAAGGCACTCGACGCCGCGGAAGCGGCAAGCTGGGCCGAGCCGCTGACCAAGGGCTCTGTCGTTGCCTCCGACGCCTTCTTCCCCTTCGCCGACGGCCTGCTGTCGGCCATCGAGGCCGGCGCCACCGCCGTCATCCAGCCCGGCGGCTCGATGCGCGACGACGATGTGGTTGCCGCTGCGGATGAACACGGTATTGCGATGGTGTTCACCGGCGTGAGACACTTCAGGCATTGAGCACTTCTTCCCTTCTCCCCTTGCGGGAGAAGGAAGAGTGCTACTCCGCCGCCCGGTCCGCCGGATACGGCGTCCTGATCAGGATCGCCATGCCTATGGCCAGGAACAGGATGATAACCGCCATGCCGAGCCGCGCCGAATCGCTCACCGCCGTGATGGTCGCCACCAGGAACGGCGCCAGGAAACTGGTCGCGCGCCCGGCCAGCGCATAGATGCCGAAATAGCGGCCGGATTCCGACGCCGTGACGCTGCGCGCCATATAGGACCGCGATGACGCCTGCACCGGCCCGAAGGCGAGCCCGATCAGCAATCCATAGAGGATGTAGGCCTTTTCCGCGGCGGTGCCGAACAGGCCCCCGGAATCGGTGGTCGAGAGCTGGATAAGCCCGAGCAGCGTGAAGCCGGGGCCGGTCGAGACGACGCCGATGGTAGCGATCGAAAGCATGACCAGCGCGATCATCACCACCGCCTTGGAGCCGAGCGCGGTGTCGAGCCGCGCGGCGATCCAGCAGCCGAAGATGGCGACGACGTTGAGGATGATGCCGAACATGCCGATTTCGGTGATCGACCAGTGGAACATGCCGGCAGCGAACGTGCCGCCGAGCGCCAGCAGCGCGTTGACGCCGTCCTGATAGATCATGCGGGCGACGAGGAAGCGGAAGATGCCGCCGCGCCTGCGCACCTCGGCCAGGGTCGACTTCAGCTCCGACAGGCCTTCGCGCACCGCAGGCTTGATCGGGATGCCTTTGATGGCATCGGGAGTGAAGAGGAACATCGGCAGGATGAACAGGAAATACCAGCCGGCCGACAGCGGCCCGGTGGCGCGGGCATCCTCGCCGAGCTTCGGGTCCAGCCCGAACAGCGGGTCGAGGCCGATGATGGTCTTGCCGGTCTCCTGCGATCCGGCCAGGAACAGCACGACGAAGATCAGCGCGATCATACCGCCGAGATAGCCAAGCCCCCAGGCCATGTTGGAGATGCGGCCGATCTCGCTCTTCGGCACCAGGCGCGGCATCATGGAATCGTTGAAGACGGTGGAGAATTCAGCCGCCACCGAGGCCAGCGAGAACAATGCCACGATCAGGAACAGGTTCGAGCCGGGCGCGGCGAGCCACAGCAGCGCCAGGCTGGCGATCTTGATCGCCGCGAAGAAGGCGATCCACGGCTTGCGCGGCCCGGTCTGGTCGGCGATCGAACCGAGGATCGGCGACAGCACGGCGATGACCAGTCCGGCCGCGGCGATGCCGTAGCCCCAGACGGCCTGGCCGGTGGTCGGATCGCTGGCCATGCGCGAAACGAAATAGGGGCCGAAGATGAAGGTGGTGACGACCGTGAAGAAGGGCTGCGCCGCCCAGTCGAACAACATCCACCCCCAGATGCCGCGCCCGGACGCCCGCTGCACTGCTACTTCGGCCATGTCCCCTCCGGTCGCCTTCGTTTCGTTGGGCGGTTCACCCCATGTCTGCATGTTTTCCGCTGGTCATGCAAACGAACAAGCGCCGCGCCGCCCCTCATCGCCGTGCCGGGCATTTCTCCCCGTATAGAACGGGGAGAAAGACGCTCATTCGCGACTTTCGCCACCGGCCAACTCCGTAGAAGGGTGCCGGCGATACGGCAAGCTCCCTTCTCCCCGTCCTTACGGGGAGAAGGTGCCGGCAGGCGGATGAGGGGCGCCGCCGACCTACCAAGCTATGGCTCACATCCCCGTCAGATCGCTCATCAGGCCCGATGCCACCGACAGCCGCGACACGGTGATGTCGCCGCCCTCGGTCAGCGCCTGCAGCCGTTCGCGGGTGCGGCCGATCCTCTCCCCGCCGGCCTCCAGCCACGCCGCCACCGGGTCGGCTGCCCCGGCGTGGTTCACGAGTGCCGCCACCGCGATGCCGCGCCGCGCGATCCCGATCGTGTCGGTGGCGCGCGACAGGGCGAGCTGGTCGTAATAGTCCGCCGGTGTGATGGAGCGGGCCGCCTCCTCGACGCGCGGGATACGGAAGGCGTCGCTGACCGCGAAGAAGGCCTTCGCCGCGGCGACGATGTCGGCGCCTGCCGCTCGCGCCGCCAGCGCGATGTCGGGGATCAGCTCCGCCACATCGGCCAGCGCCAGTTGCGCTGCCAGCCTGTCCGGCGCCCCGGCCTTGAACAGTCCATGCCGCTTCTCGTCGATCCGTTCGCGCGAATAATCGGGGAGCAGCGAAACGAGTTTCGGCTCCAGCGCCTTGCGCGCTTCCTGCAATTCGGCGATGCGCTGGGCAAGCGGCGCCGTGCCGGCATCGTTCTTCAAGTACCAGCCGCTGGTCACGTAGATCAGCCGGCTGACCGCCTGGTAGAGATCGAGCTGCATCTGGCCGTCGATCTGATTGTCGAGCGCGTCGATCTCGCGGTAAAGCGCCGGCAAGGCAAAGCCGTCGCGCACCACGGCGAAGGTGCGCACCACGTCGGCGGCGGTGCGCCCCGTCGCTTCCCGCAACCGGTTGACGAAGGATGGACCGCCCCGGTTGACCAGCTCATTGGCGACGACGCGGGCGATGATCTCGCGGCGCAGGCGATGGCCGTGGATCTCGGCGGCATATTGCTTCGCCATCCGGTCGGGGAAATAACCCATCAGGTCGCGGTCGAAATGCGGCTCGTCAGGCACGTCGCTTGCGACGATGTCGGAAAACAGCACGATCTTGGCATAGGCGAGTAGCACGCCGAGTTCGGCCCTGGTCAGCGGCTCGCCGCGCGCCTCGCGCTCGGCAAGGGCCGCCGGCGAAGGCAACGTCTCGACCGTGCGGTCGAGCAGGCCGCGCGCTTCTAGCGCCGACATGAAGCGGGCCTGGTGGGCGATGTCGGCGAGGCCGCGCTTGCGGGCGATGGAGAGCGCCAGCGTCTGCTGATAGTTGTTGGACAGGACCAGCTCGCCGACCTCACCGGTCATCTCGGCGAGAAGCTTGTCGCGCGCAGGCCGGGTCAACGACCCTTTGCGCATGGCGGACGCCAGCGCGATCTTGATATTGACCTCGACGTCGGAACAGTTGACCCCGCCCGAATTGTCGATGGCGTCGGAATTGCAACGCCCGCCATTCATGCCGAATTCGATGCGCGCGCGCTGCGTCACCCCGAGATTGGCGCCCTCGCCGATCACCTTGGCGCGCACGTCGAGCGCGGTGATGCGGACGGCGTCGTTGGCGCGATCACCGACCTCGGCGTTGGTCTCGGTCGAGGCCCGCAAATACGTGCCGATGCCGCCGAACCACAAGAGGTCGACGGGCGCCTTGAGGATGGCGCTCATGATCTCGACCGGCGTGGCGGTCGTCTTGTTGAGGCCGATCGCAGCAGCAGCAGCGGCCGGCAAGGTGATCGATTTCTGGCCGCGCGAGACGATGACGCCGCCCTCGGAGAGCTTGCTCTTGTCGTAGTCCTGCCAGCTCGAACGGGGAAGAGCGAACATGCGCTGGCGCTCGGCCATCGATGCCGCCATGTCGGGATCGGGATCGATGAAGATGTCGCGGTGGTCGAAGGCTGCGATCAGCCTTGTCTTCGGTGACAACAGCATGCCGTTGCCGAACACGTCGCCCGACATGTCACCCACCCCGACGACGGAGAAGGGCGTGGTCTGGATGTCGCGGTTCATCTCGCGGAAATGCCGCTTGACCGCCTCCCACGCGCCCTTGGCGGTGATGCCCATCTTCTTGTGGTCGTACCCGGCCGAACCGCCGCTGGCGAAGGCATCGTCAAGCCAGAAGCCATGGCTTTCGCTGATGGCGTTGGCGGTGTCGGAGAAAGTTGCCGTGCCCTTGTCGGCGGCAACGACGAAATAGGGGTCGTCCTGGTCGCGCCTGACAACGCCGGCCGGCGGGATGACGCCGTCGAGGCCGATATTGTCGGTGATCGACAAAAGGCTGGAAACGAAGTTCTTGTAGGCCGATGTGCCGGCTTCGAAGATGGCGTCGCGGCCGGCGCTCATCGGCAGCTTCTTCGGATAGAACCCGCCCTTGGCGCCGACCGGCACGATGACCGCGTTCTTGACCTGCTGTGCCTTGACCAGGCCGAGCACCTCGGTGCGGTAATCCTGGGCGCGGTCCGACCAGCGCAGGCCGCCGCGCGCCACCGGACCGAAGCGCAGATGCACGCCCTCGACCTCAGAGCCGTAGACGAAGATTTCCCGCCACGGTCGCGGCTCGGGCAATCCGTCGACCGAACGCGAATCGAGTTTGATCGCCAGCGACTGGCCCTTGGCTTTCGTATCGGCAACGAAATGATTGGTGCGCAGCGAGGCTTCGATGAGATTGAGGTAGCGGCGGATGATGGCGTCGTCGTCGATGTTGGGAACGTCTTCCAGCGCGTCCCTGATCTTGGCCTTGAGATGCTTTGCCGCCACCACGCCTTCCGTCTCGGCTGTCGGGCCGAGCCGGGCGATGAACAGCGCGTGCAGGCCGCGTGCGATCTCGGGATAGCGGTTGAGGGCCGCGGCGATGAAATCCTGGCTCTGCGGAATTCCGGCCTGCTGCAAATACCGCCCATAGGCGCGCAGGATGGTGATTTCGCCCGACCACAGGCCGGCGGTCTGGGCAAGGCCGTTGTAGCCGTCATTGTCGACGTCGCCGCGCCACACCGACAGGAACGCGTCCTCGAACAGCGCGCCGCCATTGCTGAGGTCGATCGGCTTTCCGTAGCTGTTCTCCAGCTCCATGTCGTGGATGAAGACGGTGCCGGGCTGATCACTATTGATCATGCCGGGCTGATCCCTATTGCCGGCCTTGTCGTCGCTGACCTCGAAGGTGCGCTCGCTGATGACGCGGAAGCCGATATTTTCCAGCACCGGCACGCGCCGCGACAGCGCCACCGGGCTGCCATGGTGATAGATTTTCAGCGCCGCCTGGTGCGGCTTCTGCTCGGCATGGCGATAGTAATCGATGGCGATCGGATTGCTGGCGCTGATCCTGGCGATACGCCCGGCATCGACCAGCGCCACACCGGCGCTGAAGGAGTCCCGGTAGCTTTCCGGAAATCGTGCCGCGATCCTCTTCAGCGCCGGGTCGCTGCCGCTGGTTTCCGCCGCCTCGGAAAGGGCGTCCTCCCAGGTGCGCACGATGTCGCGGATCGCCGCCTCGATCGTTGCCTGTTCGACCTTCGGCGTCTTGCCGCCGGAGCGGCCGATGATGAAATGCACGCGCGCCAGCCCGCCTTCCGGGAAGGCCGGGTAGTAGGCCGACAGCCGGCCTTCGAACACCGTCTTAAGGTAGGTGCCGACCTTCTCGCGCACGACGCTGTCGTAACGGTCGCGCGGCACGAAGACGAGGATGGAGACGAAGCGGTCGAACTGGTCGGCGCGCACCAGTGCCCGCACGCGCGGCCTCTCGACGAGGCCCAGAATGGCCGCGGCATGCTTCCTCAGGATCGGCACCGGTACCTGGAACAGCTCGTCGCGCGGATAGCTCTCCAGCACGTTGATCAGCGCCTTGCCGGAGTGGTCGTGCCGGTCGAAACCGGATTTGGCGATGACGGTTTCGGCCTTCGACCTGAGATAGGGGATCTTCATCACCGAGCGCGTGTAGGCGGTCGATGTGAACAGGCCGACAATGCGCAGTTCGCCCGCCAGAGCGCCCTTGGCGGTGTAGGTCTTGATGCCGATATAATCGAGATAGATGCGCCGGTGCACGGAAGATTTGGCATTGGCCTTGGTGACGATCAGCGGCTCCGGCCCATGCAGGAAGGCTCGAATCTCCGGCGTTGTCGTCACCGCTTCGGTGCCGCGCCGCAGCACCAGCACGTCCAGGTCGGACAATATGCCCAGGCCAGGCTTGTCGGCACGCTCCAGCGTGCCGCTTTCCTCGCCGCCGACATATGTGAATTCGCGCATGCCGAGGAAAGTGAAATTGTCGTCGCGCAGCCACTCCAGGAAGGCGATCGCCTCGGCCACGCTCTTCTTGTCCAGGGGTACCGCCGAATAGCGGAATTCCGAGATCGCCTGGTCGAGGCGGGCCAGCATCGGCTTCCAGTCGCTGACGGCTGAATGGACCTGGCCGAGTATCTTGCGCAGCCGCTCGGCCAAGCCGTTCGCCTGCTCCGGGGTCAGCCGGGGAATATGGACGTGAATGACGCTCAGCCGGTCGTGGCTGCCGTCGTCCCTGGCGAAATTGCCGTCGCCGAGAATTTCCTCGACGCCGTCCTTGCCATGGCGGACGGTGATGACGGGATGGGTGACCAGGGTCGGCTCGCCGGCACTCTCGGTGATCTCGCCGAGTATGGAATCGAACAGGAAAGGCATATTGTCGTTGACGACGGTGACGATCGTGACGGGTCGGCCCTCGCGAACGACGCCGGAATCGGTGTCGACGGCGACGGCGCACGCGCCCTTCTTGTGACCGGCGACCGCGCGGCCGGCGAGATCCGCGGCACGTTCGAGGTCGGCCACCTCATAGGCGGCAATGTCTTCCGCCGGCGCGCGGGCGAGCAGGTAGTCGGCAAGCCTGGCCGGCCTTTCCTGCGTCTTCGGCATCGCCGTGGCTTTCTTCTTCGACCTACTCGCCGATTTCACGCTGGCCATGACGCTTCTTTCCTCCCGTCGTATGCTTTTGCGGACTATGTAGCAGATGACCGCTATTTGGCGACAAAGGTTTGACGGCGTGCCAAGAATTATCGCAATTCGGCGGCAGCCGGCGACAAACGAGGAGGAATGCCCATGACCGACAAGATCACCGCGCTCGATCTCGCCGCTGCTGAGCTGAGCGATGCGACCAGGACCTATTTCGCCAAATGCGAGGAGAAGCTCGGCCTGATCCCCAACGTGTTGCGCGCCTATGCCTTCGACGACAAGAAGCTGCGTGCCTTCACCGACATGTACAACGATCTGATGCTGGGCGATTCAGGCCTGTCGAAGCTGGAGCGCGAGATGATCGCGGTCGCTGTCTCCTCTATCAACCATTGCTACTACTGCCTGACGGCGCATGGCGCCGCCGTGCGGCAGCTGTCGGGCGACCCTTCGCTCGGCGAGATGATGGTGATGAATTTCCGCGCCGCCGATCTTTCATCGAAGCAGGTCGCGATGCTGGAATTCGCGGTCAAGCTGACAGAGGAGCCGGCCAAGATCGTCGAAGCCGACCGCGCGGCCCTGCGTATGGCCGGCTTCACCGATCGCGACATCTGGGACATCGCCTCCACGGCCGCCTTCTTCAACATGTCGAACCGGGTGGCGGCGGCAATCGATATGCGCCCGAACTCCGAGTACCACGCCATGGCAAGGTGACGAGCAGGGCCTGACTCGGCAGTATATTAGCTATCGCTCATTCTCATTGCTTGTATGTCGGTTTGGTCCGATGATCGCCGGGCGGCATGACCGCATGCCGGTTCGATGCCGCCGACAAGGGAGGAGAACATGGCGAAATTTCTCTATGTCTATCACGGCTCCGGCAAGATGCCGACCGAGGAGGCCGAACGCAAAGCCGCGATGGATGCCTGGAACGGCTGGTACGGCAAGCTCGGCTCGGCCGTGGTCGACGGCGGCAATCCGGTCGGCATGTCGAAGACGGTGCTGCCCGACGGCAAGGTCGAGAACAATGGCGGCAGCAACCCGACCGCCGGCTACACGATCGTGGAAGCCAGGGACATCGACGATGCCGTCGCCAAGGCCAGGGATTGCCCGATCCTGATGAACCCGGCCTTCAGCGTCGAGATCGCGCCGATCATCGAAATGATGTGACGGTCACGAGCGCGCCGCGATCGCCGCGGCTGCACCGGCCATGGTGGTGGCGCTGACCCGGTTGGCGATTCTCATGGCGCGCTTGCTCTTCAGGAGCTTGCGCGCCTGGGCGGCGGCCAGCACCCAGGCAAGGTCGATGATAACAAGCACCACCGCCATGGTCGCCGTCAGCTCGATCCAGCCAACCACCGTCACCGAAGCAAGGTCGATGATGGTCGGCAGCAAGGCCAGGTAGAACATCATGATCTTGGGGTTGCCGAGCGTCACGGCCATGCCGGCGAAGAACAGTTTGCCGGGCGAGTCCTCGCGCGGCATCTCGCCTTCATTCGCTTCGACAGGCGCGGTCCACATCTTCCAGGCGAGGTAAGCGAGATAGGCGACGCCGACCCATTTGACGATGACGAAAGCGAAATGGAAAGTCTGCGCCACCACCGCCAGCCCGAACACCGCCAGCGACAGCCAGATGCCCTCGCCGATCCACATGGCGAGCAGGAACGGGAACACGTCGCGAAATCCCTTGGCGATGACGCGGGCGACGAGTGCCGCGATCGAAGGACCCGGCGAACCGGCGGCCACGAAGAGCGCGGCGGCGAAGATCAGGAGCGAGGTGAGGTGCATGGCGAGGATCTCGGCTTGAAAACCTTCAATGCCAGACATTAGCAATGCCAGACATTAGCGCAAGCGATCGAGCTTCGGTAGCATCAACATGCTTGCCGGCCCGGCATCTCGCGGCTAGATAGATCGCCGCGAAACAATTTCGAGCTTCAGTTTGCCTACGTAACCGCCGGTCTCGTCAACTCCCCCGACACAATGCATGGCGCCGCCACAACGGTGCCTTTCCATTTCATGTGTTCCTCTGGGCGGCGGTTCGAGACCGGTTTGGCACTGCTGAACCGCTGTCGCATGCGCCGCGACGCCTGATCCCAAGAACCGCAGCCTACCGCCACGCCGCGCCCGCCTGGGCATCTCGACATTGCCGACCTGATGAACTTCCCGACGGGAAGGGCATATCGGCATGTCTTCTATTCTGCGCATCCGCTGGACGGTCGCGCCTCAAACCGCACCACGTCCCCTGATCACCTGCAATCGCTGCGGCGGCATCAAAGCCTATCGCAGCAACGGAAAGTTCCGCGTCAACGCCTACGGCAAGCGCATTGACGTCTGGCTGATCTATCGTTGTATCAACTGCGACAATTCCTGGAATTTCGGCATTTTTGAGCGCCGCAACCGCCGCGACATCGAGCCGGCGCTGCTGCGGGCGCTGGAGAGCAACGATGCAGCACTTGCCCGGCGCCATGCATTCGATGTGACCGCACTGCGCGGCCAGGTGGGGCGTGTCGAGGAGTTTCCCGACGTCGACGTGCACAAGACGGCGCTTGGCGGGACAAGCGAAGCTGCAAGCGTGCTGGAGCTCCGGCTCGGGCTCGAAATGCCGATATCGCTGCGGCTCGATCGTTTGCTCGCCAACGAACTCGGCATCTCACGGTCGCGACTTCAAGCCCTGGAGGAGAAAGGCCTGTTGGTTGTCGATTGCGACGGGGCCAAGGCTTTGCGCAAGCCGGCACGCGACGGGACGACGGTCCGCGTCGATCTGGCCGGCGAACCCGACCGGCAGGCCATCATATCTGCCGCCAGGGGATGAACGGCAGAGGGGCGAAGCACCTGGTGCTCCGCCCCTCCCGGATACGATCAGAAAGCAGAAATTACGCGGCGCCGACGGCCTTGGACGATTTCTCGAAGCGCTTGCGCTCGTTGGGATCCAGATAAAGCTTGCGCAGGCGGATGGTCTTCGGTGTCACCTCGACCAGCTCGTCGTCCTGGATCCAGGCCAGCGCGCGCTCCAACGTCATGCGGATCGGCGGTGTCAGCTTGACCGCCTCGTCCTTGCCGGCGGCGCGGATGTTGGTCAGCTTCTTGCCCTTCAGCACGTTCACTTCCAGGTCGTTGTCGCGGGAGTGGATGCCGATGATCATGCCCTGATAGACCTTGACGCCCGGATCGATGACCATCGGGCCACGATCCTCCAGGTTCCACATGGCGTAGGCGACGGACTCGCCCTGCTCGTTGGAGATCAGCACGCCGTTGGTGCGACCGGGCAGTTCGCCCTTGTAGGGCTCATAGGCATGGAACAGCCGGTTCATCACGGCGGTGCCGCGCGTGTCGGTCAAGAGTTCCGACTGGTAGCCGATCAGGCCGCGCGTCGGCGCGTGGAAGACGAGGCGCTGGCGGTTGCCGCCGGAGGGGCGCAATTCGACCATCTCGGCCTTGCGCTCGGACATTTTCTGCACGACGACGCCGGCATGCTCCTCGTCGACGTCGATGACGACTTCCTCGACCGGCTCCAGCAATTCGCCGTTCTCGCCCTTCTGCATGACCACGCGCGGCCGCGACACGGCGATTTCAAAGCCCTCGCGGCGCATGGTCTCGATCAGCACGGCAAGCTGCAATTCGCCACGGCCCGACACGAAGAAGGAATCCTTGTCAGGCGATTCCTCGATCTTGAGCGCGACATTGCCCTCGGCTTCGCGCAGCAGGCGGTCGCGGATGACGCGGCTGGTCACCTTGTCGCCTTCCGTGCCGGCCAGCGGCGAATCGTTGACGAGGAAAGACATGGTCACGGTCGGCGGATCGATGGGCTGCGCGTGCAGCGGCTCGCTCACGCTTAGGTCGCAGAACGTGTCGGCGACGGTGCCTTTGGACAGGCCGGCAATGGCCACGATGTCGCCCGCCTGCGCTTCTTCGATCGGCTGGCGCTCGAGGCCGCGGAAGGCCAGTATCTTGGAAATGCGGCCGGTTTCGATCTGGGTGCCGTCATGATGCAGCACCTTGACCGCCTGGTTGGCCTTCAGCGTGCCGCTCTCGATGCGGCCGGTGATGATACGGCCGAGGAACGGATTGGCTTCCAGGATGGTGCCGATCATGCGGAACGGGCCGGGATGCACGGTCGGCGCGGGCACATGCTTGAGGACGAGGTCGAACAGCGGCGACAGGCCCTGGTCCTTGGGACCTTCCGGATTTTCCGAGACCCAGCCGTCGCGCCCCGAACCATAAAGGATCGGGAAGTCGAGCTGCTCGTCGGTGGCGTCGAGCGCGGCAAACAGGTCGAACACCTCGTTGACCACCTCGACATGGCGGGCGTCCGGCCGGTCGATCTTGTTGATGACGACGATGGGCTTCAAGCCGACCTTGAGCGCCTTGCCGACGACGAACTTGGTCTGCGGCATCGGGCCTTCGGCGGCGTCGACCAGCACGATCGCCGAATCCACCATCGACAGGATGCGCTCGACCTCACCGCCGAAATCGGCGTGGCCGGGGGTGTCGACGATGTTGACGCGGGTGCCCTTCCAGTCGACCGAGGTCGCCTTGGCCAGGATGGTGATGCCGCGTTCCTTTTCGAGGTCGTTGGAATCCATGGCGCGTTCGGCGACGCGCTGATTGTCGCGGAAGGCGCCGGATTGTTTCAGAAGCTGGTCGACAAGGGTGGTCTTTCCATGGTCGACGTGCGCGATGATCGCGATATTGCGGAGGTTCATGATCTGGTCTCGGGAGCGTTGCAGGCAGCAGGCCAAAAGGCGCCGCCTCTTTCGTGTTGCGCGGCTCATACAGGGTTTTTCGCATTTGCGAAAGAGGAAGCGCGACACCAAATAATCATCAAATCTTAAGCATCGCCATGTGAAATGGTTTTGTTAACCAAGGCGGGAACCTTTTGCGGGCCCGGGCAGTTCGAACACCATGACCAACGCAGTCGTCAAATTTCGGCCGATTCTTGCAACTGCGGCTCTCGCCGTGCTGCTGGCTGCCGGCGCCGCTCAATCCGCGGCGACGCTCAAGGAAGCGCGGCCCGCTCTGCCGAGCGATGTCCCGAGCGCCGAACAGGTCTTTGCGGATGCGCCCGATGGCGTCGATCCGGTGGTGACGGGGCCCGTCAGCGCGGCCTTCAAGCAAAGGCAGGAAAGCGCCAATTGCGATAGTGCGGTTTGGCCCAACGTCCCGTTGGTCTGCTACCCCGACTGATCGGCTGCGCGCCGTCGAACTGCCGATCTCCCCTTTATTGAAAGATCGCCAATCTGACCGACGGCCCCTCGTCCGAAGGCGCACTACGCCGCCTGCGGCTCCGGGTCGAACGCCGGCCGGCTGGTGTTGATCAGGAGCGAGATACAGGCGGCGGCAATCGCGGTCATGCCGGCGATCAGGAAGGCCAGTTCGTAATTGCCTTGCAGTTCGCGCATGGTGCCGCCGAAGAAGGCGGCGGTTGCCGCGCCCACCTGATGGCCCGCGACGATCCAGCCGAACACGATCGGGCCGCTGCGGTCGCCGAAGGCTTCATTGGCGAGCCGCAGCGTCGGCGGCACGGTGGCGATCCAGTCGAGACCGTAAAGCACGGCGAAGATGATCAGACTAGTCGCCGAAAAGCCGGAATAGGGCAGATAGATCAGCGAAAGGCCGCGGATTGCATAATAGACGCCGAGCAGCTTGCGCGGATCGAAACGGTCGGTGAGCCAGCCCGACAGCGTGGTGCCGATCAGGTCGAAAATGCCCATCATCGACAACAGGCCAGCCGCCTGCACCTCGTTGATGCCCATATCGCCGCAAAATGCGATGAGATGCGTGCCGACCAGCCCGTTGGTGGTGAAACCGCAGACGAAGAAGGTGGCGAACAGGTACCAGAAGACGCGCGTGCCGGCGGCGCGGCGCAGCGTGGTCAGCGTGTGGGTCAGGAAATTGCCTTGTGCCGCCGGCGGTACCGGCGGCACGTCATCGGCTTCCGCGCCATAGCGCACCATGCCGATCGATGCCGGGCGTTCCGGCACCAGCAGCAGCACCAGCGGCACGAGACAGGCCGTTGCGACGGAGATGGCGGTGACGACGGGCTTCCAGCCGCCCGACTGCGCCAGCGAGGCCAGCAGCGGCAGGAAGACCAGCAGACCGGTGGCGCTGGAGGCCGACATCAAGCCCATGACGAGGCCGCGGTTGGTCTTGAACCAGCGGTTGACGATGGTGGCGCCGAGCACGGTGGCGACCGCGCCGGAGCCGACGCCGGAAAACACGCCCCAGGTAATCAGCAGATGCCATGGCTTGGTCATCAGCAGGCTGAGCGCGGTGGAGGCCGACATCACGACAAGCGCGGCAAGCAGCGTGCGCCGCAGCCCGATCCGCTCCATCAGCGCGGCGGCAAACGGCCCGGTCAGGCCGTAGAGGAAGATGCCGACCGCGGCAGCCAGCGACACCACGTCGCGCCGCCAGCCGAAACTTTCCTCCAGCGGCAGCATCATGACGGCTGGCGCGGAGCGCAAGCCGGCCGCGATCAGCAGGCAGAGAAAGATGACGGCGACCACGACGAAAGCGTAGCGCTGGCCAAACGGACGGGATTGAGCTAGCATGTTACTGACCGGTACGTTGCAGGGTGGAAACATGTATACGTACCGATCGGTAACAGTGTCAACCGAGACCGCGAATGCCACCAGACAATAAAATTGAACCGTCCATCAGCAGCGCTCACGCGTCGGCTCCGCCAAAGGCGGCGGAAAAGATACTCGGCGTGGCGCGCGATCTGTTTTACCGGCAAGGCATCAGGGCAATTGGCGTCGATGAGATCGTCAGGCGCGCAGGGGTCACCAAGCCCAGCCTCTATCGCAGCTTTCCCTCCAAGGACGAATTGGCCGCCTCTTATCTGCGCCGATACGACCTCGAATTCTGGGAACGCTTCGACGAGGCGGTGAACGCCCATCCCGGCGATCCGCGCGCGCAAATCCGAGCCTTCCTGACCCGCGTCGGCAAGCGCACGCAGAAGCCTGACTATCGCGGCTGCGGCATGACCAATGCGGCCGTAGAATATCCCGAGCGCGGCCATCCGGCGCGCGTGGTGAGCGAGGACAACAAGCAGGAACTGCGCCGCCGCCTGCGCGCCATGGCCGCCGCGATGAATGCCGCCGACGCCGACACGCTGGGCGACGGTCTGCTGCTTCTGATCGAAGGCGCCTATATCAGCGGCCAGTTGTTCGGCGCCGGTGGCCCGGCGGCGTCGGTGGCGATCAACGCCGATCTGCTGATCGAGGCGAGCTTGAAGAAATAGTGTTTGGCGATAGGCTGCTGCGACCTTCAACGGAGATGTCCGCGATGCGCAGCCTGGTTCTTCCGCTCGTTCTCGCCAGCGTCTGCCGGGCAGCCCATGCCGGCGAGATATCGAGCGCCTACACCGATCTCGACTGGAAGAACGACTGCGTCACCTATGCGCAGGCCGGGGACGGTGATGGCGACTGGGCCGACCTCGCCTGTTCGGGCTATCGTGGCTATCCGGTGCTGATCGCCTATGACGATGCGCGCGAATCGCTGTTTTATGGTTTCCCGCCCGGCGGCGACATGACATCGGTCTGGGAAAGTTTCTCCGGCTTCAATTCCTCAGGCGCCAGGATCGAGTGGCGCATCGAGACCGACGGCGACAAGGCGGTGCCGTTCGCGGTCATTCACCGCCGCTCGATCAGCAATCCGGAAGACGAGAAGAAACCCACCGACGTGCTGCTCGTCTCCAAGGTCGCGCAAATGGATGCGCGCGACGGCTGCACGGTCGCACTGGTGCTGGCTACAGGAAATCCTGCCGCCAACGATCAGGCGCGCAAGCTTGCCGACGAGAAAGCACGGTCCTTCGCCTGCGGCAAGGACCGGCGCACCGTCATCGGCGAGGTGCCGGCTTTCGGGCGCGTCGACAATTGAAGGACAAGCGTTCGCCGCTCGCCGACGTGTCAAATGCTTCTGTTTTCACGCGCCCTCGTCATCACCGTTGAGGAACAGCAATGTCCCGGAGCGCGCGAATCTGCTTGTTGTGGGCTCAGCCGTAGATCTGCTTGTGGACCTGATAAAGCATTTCCGAGCGGTCGGCGCGCATGTCGGCCAGATCGCGGCTGGAGAAGCTGTCGATTTCAGCGACGAGGCGGTTGTAGTTCTTGCGCTTGGCGATGCTGCTGCGGGCGCGGGTCAAGAGGCTGTCGAGGATCATAGCGAGTTTCCTTCTGGGCCGCATTTGGCGGCCGGTTTCTTCCTCCCTTGATCGATACGGAGCATGACATAGGAATAGTGCATCGCAAAAAGAAGATGTTGCAATGCACCATTGCGCTATGTGCATAGCCGGTTAATGGCGCCTGAACGCCACCCCCGGCGCCGGCGCATTGCCCTTCCGTGATGGGAATGCCGGTTCCTGTCGTTTTGTCTTACAAATTGCGGAAATGTCATCGCCGCCGACCTTGCCATATCGATCTCCTGCTGGCTTGATCGCCGCCGGATTGCCAACGTTACCGGGAGGAAAGAATGGCCGCCGCCGACTACGAAATTCTCGATCCGCGTTTTGCGCGGCTGTTCAACGGCAATGCGCAAGTGGATAAGCTCTTCACCGGCTGCCGATGGGCGGAAGGGCCGGCCTGGTTCGCCGCCGGCCGCTATGTCGTCTGGTCCGACATCCCGAACAACCGCATGATGCGTTACGACGAGACCGACGGCAGCGTCAGCGTGTTTCGGCAGCCATGCGGCAATTCCAACGGCAACACCGTCGACCGGCAGGGCCGGCTGGTGACCTGCGAGCATTCGGGGCGCCGCGTGAGCCGCACCGAGTTCGACGGTTCGGTCACCACCATCGCCGCCAAATGGAAGGGCAAGCGGCTGAATTCGCCCAATGACGTGGTGGTCAAGTCGGACGGCTCGATCTGGTTCACCGATCCAACCTACGGCATCGACACCGATTACGAGGGCGACAGGGCCGAGAGCGAGATCGGCGCCTGCCATGTCTACCGGGTCGATCCCGGTACCGGCGATGTCGAGGCTGTCATCACCGACATGGTCAGGCCGAACGGGCTGGCTTTCTCGCTCGACGAGAGCAAGCTCTATGTCGTCGACACCGGCCGCACGCATGGCGCGCAGAACCCGGCGCATATGCGGGTATTCAATGTCGGCGAGGGCGGCAAGAAGGTCTCGGGTGAAAAAGTCTTCGCCGACTGCACCGCAGGCCTGTTCGACGGCTTCAGGCTCGATGATGCCGGGCGCATCTGGACCAGCGCCGCCGATGGCATCCATTGCTACGATCCGGACGGAACGCTGATCGGCAAGGTCAAGGTGCCCGAGGTGACGGCCAATTGCGTGTTCGGCGGCGCCAAGC